>CAZKZZ010000023.1:14455-31355 GCA_964557375.1 uncultured Spirochaetales bacterium
TCAAATAGTTATTGAGCTGACGGTACTTTCCCGTCGCCTGCAGGGATGGAAATATGACGGTTTACGATCAATTCTCTCGTCACCGAGATGTTCTCCCGAAGCAACTCGAACCGGAAAGGAATTCCCTCTAAATTCAGCTCCATTGCAACCTCCACCGGCAGCCTTTGCGGGATTGTAAATGCAAACATCAGTGGATTAGGAGGATTTTTTCCGATATAGATCTCCGCACTGTTCGTTTGAGGTTTTAAAGAAAAGGGAAAGTTTGAATCAAACAGAATGATTCTTTCGTTAGAATTGAGTGTTACCGAAAGACTCTGTATCCGGCCGACACTTTGTACAGTTACTTCAACGTATTTCCTTTCCAAAAAAGTGCTCGTCTCTGTTGAGACTTCTACCAATGAGGGAATGACATCAGTTTCTACCGAAAACTGCAATGTCCTTCCTACAGTCAGCTCCTGGTAATCCGGAGAGATCAATTCTACCCCGGTAAGCGGTGCCGGACTACTTACCGAAAGTAGCCGCTGATCGATTTCGGGATTTATTTGCTCCACAGCGAATACCGGCTGGGGATTTTCCGAGGTGTAAGGGATAAAGGAGAATAGATAAATAGAAAAAGCCGCAGTGACCCCGCCAAGCATGGTGGTAAACAAGAACACAAAGCGCCTCTCTTTTGCTCCTTTATGGTAACGAGAGAAGAACTCGATTCGTATAATCATCAAAATAAAGGGGAGCAGTACTAAAGCAATGAGGAGATTTCCGTAAAAGCGTGAGAAGATTATATATCTTACCATTACAAGTGAGGGGACCGTCAAAATATCGAATAATGCCAGCAAAAGCCACATCGGAGAGATTATAAGTGCAATAATTTTGTAAATTCTCCTCCTAAACAGCGTAAAAATAAAAGCCCACAGGAGTGCCCAGAAAAAATAATAGGAAAGAGAGATATCAAAAAAGCTGATAACAATAGTGCCTAATAAAAGGAGAAAAATTGCCCCCGCCGAATAGAAGCTCTTTTGAAGTGGAAAAGGAATCCGGCGGACAATCCAGTAGACCAAGAAAAACAAAAACAGAGAAAAACTGATCTTTAACCCGAAAAAGAGCGATGGAACTGTTCTCCACAAGGTAGGAAGATTACGAAGCATTGAAAGAACTTCTACGAATAACGTTGCTAAGAGGAGAAGACTGAAAACAAACAGGAATAAAACAAGAAGCTTCCATAAATTTCGTATCAGTATATTCCTGTATCTGACTATCCGCGTGCGAAACACAAGCGCAAAGAGGAGGAGGAAACTAAGCAATCCGGTAAACAGTACTATATAATGGAACTCCCGGATGACAAGAGAAGTATCTCCTATTTGAAAAAAGAGATAATGCCGGTCCCACTCTTCATGATACTCTTCATTGGTATTTTCCACAAAAACCGGTAAAAAACGGGAGAACTTACCCAAGAATGCTTCCACACTCATGCTCTCCTCTCTTTGAGCGTACTCGTCCCCGCTGCCGCTTACCAGTACCGCGGGATACTCGTTTTCGAGATACGGTTTAATAGGAAGGACAGTATCCATACCCCCGAGCCGGAGTATCTGAATCTCCCGGGTCCGTACCCTTGCGGGAAGTTCGACGTTACGTAATGATTCGAAGCAGAGATCGATCAGCCAATAGGGGGCAACAACATTATTTGCCCCACAGTGAATATTTACTTTCGACGGTATGCCGGTAAACTTCAGGTAGAGAACCGCACTGTTCATTGCAGGATAAAAATCATCCAAAAATTGGCCGGTACCGATCGGATACATCTGTTTACTGCCGAACTCCGCACCTAAAAAAACAATCTTGAGGTTGCGGTAAGGGGTAGTATGCGTATACCGTTCGATCAGAGAAAGAGCAAGCACAATATTAATCGATCCGTCTCGTTCAAATCCCGTTTCGGGAATACTGTTGATGGGGACCGCAAGTACCAGTAATTCATCATTGCTCCCGGGAATATCTACGATAATATTTTTTGAGAATGAGTGCCCTTCCTGCAGCGTATCAAACTCGTGTTCCTGATACTCGACATTCATCTCTGTTAGACGGTCTTCAATGTAGGAAACTGCTTTTTTTTCATTATCCGAGCCTTCTTCCCGAGGAAAGAGGGAGGAAATATAATAGTAATCCGATTTTAATTGCTCAATATTAACGGATTGGTTTGCTTCAGAAAAAGCCGGAAGAACTGCTAATGACAGCATTAAGAACAGAAATAAAAGCAGTAATAGGGTGCCCCCCAGCCGAATTATATGCATTATGAGTAATACCTTATGGACAAACAAGCTCTTTCGTCAATATTGTTTTGCATAAATCTGCAATTCATCGTATAATGCATCCCATGGATTTATTAAACGAAATTGAACAGAGGCAGAGCATTAAAGACTTTTTAGCAAAACCGATCGAAGATGAAAAAATAAACCGGATACTGGAAGCAGGTCGTTTAGCTCCTTCCGCAAAGAATAGACAGCCATGGCGTTTTATCGTAATCAATGACGAAAATCTCCGTGAAAAAATCCAGCAAGCCGCCTTTGGACAGGAACATGTTGGAAAAGCTCCTGCCGTTATCGCCGCCGCTTCTACCAATATAGACTATCGAATGCCGAATGGACAGCTCTCCTACCCTATCGATATAGCCTTTGCCGTCTCATTTATGATGCTTCAAGCGGAACACGAAGAGCTCGGCTCCTGTGTCATTACCACATTTGACGAACCCGAAGTTAAAGAGCTGCTGACGATCCCGTATTCGATGAAAGTGGTAATGCTTCTTCTCCTCGGGTACCCTGCCTCAAAACCATTGAAAGAAATGCGAAAACCTATGGAGAGAATTTGCGCATATAATCATTGGTAATCCGATTACCCGCTATATTGGAATGAAAGTTCTTTCCGTTTTTCGTACCGTTCAAACCCGAGTTCAATAATTTCAGTAATGAGCGCGATGAACGGCATTCCGGCAGCTTCGCACATTTTGGGAAACATACTGATATTGGTAAAACCGGGTATCGTATTAATTTCATTGAGTAAAACACGTTCGCTTTTCCGTTCTACAAAGAAATCAACACGGGCATAACCGGAGATACCTCCTGCGAGAAACGCGTTCACAGCAATCTCTCTGATCTCAGCTTCTTTTTTTGAAGAAAATTTTGCCGGTATAATAAAAGCGGCGCCCTCCTCATCTATATATTTCGCATCATAACTATAAAATTCGTGGGAGGGGATGATCTCACCGGGCGGATAACTCTTAGGACTCGCATTACCGATTACCGAACACTCGATCTCTCGTGCATTCATTGCCGGTTCTACCATGGCCGCCGTGTCCATGGTAAAGACAGTTTCGAGTGATTCAATAAACCGCTCCCGGCTTTCGACCCTGGATACCCCGACAGATGAACCGAGAGAAACAGGCTTAACGAATACTGTTTCCCCGAACCGGGCCTTTGTAGAAGCAAATACTTCCTCGACCTTGTTTTGAAAAAAATTCTCTTTCGTAATAGTTTCGAATGGTACAACCGGCAGACCGTGTTCCATCCAGACTCGCTTCATTTTTTCTTTATTCATCCCCAGTGCGGACCCCAGCGTATCTGCTCCTGCATAAGGGAGATCGATCAAGTCCAAAAGCCCCTGAACAGTACCGTCTTCACCGAACGAACCGTGCAGAATGGGAAAAACGAAATCAACCTCTATTTTTCCCTCCCCTGAAAAAAGACCTCTCCCGGGTATCGCGCTCACCACCCTTTTCTCATCTTCTACCAAAGGAACCATTCCTTTAGGAACCATTTCCCCCTCGTAATCATCCTGCAGATACCAACACCCGTGTTGATTGATAGCTATGCATACCGGATCGAATTTGGTACGGTCAATACGAGAAACAACCGCAGCCGCTGACCGCAGCGAAACCTCGTGCTCCCGTGATTTGCCGCCATAGAGAAAACAAATTTTTTTCTTATCCACACTCATCACCTCGAGAATCGGATCTCCTCATACTCTCTAAAGTGCATCGAAAAGTCAACCTTCCCGATTTTCACGTTTTTTCTTATTTTACTTTACTTTTAAAAGTTCCATTATTATCATATATATGAAATTTTATATAAAAGAGAGGATCCAAATGCCCGAACATTTGACAAAAGACACATTTTTAGAAAAAGTTTTTAATTTCGAAGAGAATTCTGAATGGAAATATGAAGGTGATCTTCCCTGCATCATCGATTTTTACGCCGATTGGTGCCAGCCGTGCAAGATGATTGCTCCTGTGCTCGAAGAACTCGCCGAAGAGTATGACGGAAAAGTCAATATCTACAAAGTGGATACCGAATCTGAACAGGAACTCGCCGGTGCGTTCGGCATACAGAGCATACCGAGCCTGCTTTTTGTTCCGATCGAGGGAAAACCGCAAATGGCGGCAGGAGCACTTCCTAAAGACACCTTAGTACAAGCCATGAAAGAGGTACTCAACGTAGAATAACTGACCGCTTCTTGCAAAAATAACCGATTTTTGCAAGAAGCACACGTGACAATTTTTTGCACTTTTATTATATTAATAGCCTGAGGAAATCAATGATCAATTTCTCAGGCTATTTTTTTATGATGTTTCAGGTGATATATGATTAAAGCAGGAGCTATCGAAAAAGGCATGTGCCTACTCTACAAAAACGATCCATATCTAGTCGCAGAGCGGGAGTTTGTCAACCCAGGAAAAGGTTCGGCATTTGTCCGGCTCAAGCTAAAAAATCTGAAGTCAGGACAGGTCCTCAAACCGGTGCTGAAGTCCCAGGAAAGCGTGGAGGAAATTGATGTCGTTGATAGAAAAAGCCAATTTCTCTACAGCGACGGTGAAGATTATCACTTTATGGATACGGATACGTACGACCAGTTCACCGTTCCTGTAGAAGGGTTTGAAGAGAAAGGCCTGTTAATGAAAGAGGGTGATACCTACGATGTAGTTTTTTGGGAGGACACCCCCATTGACATTGAAATTCCGTACAAAGTAGTCTACAAAGTGGTCGAAGCCGAAGATGCCGTAAAAGGTGATACTGTCACCGGCGCTACAAAAACGGTAAAACTCGAGACGGGACTACAGGTTAAAGTACCCATATTCATCAAACAGGGAGAAAAAGTACTGATAAACACTGAAACCCAGGAATATGTTGAACGGGTAAATACCTAAGAAATTATTTGGGAGAATAGCTTGAAATTCTTACCAAATGTATTATATTTAAAAACAGATTATTCAATAAGGTCGGTCCATGAGAATCACAACTAAAGGTCGTTATGCGCTTAGAGCAGTCATAACCCTGGCAAAATCCACGCAATCGAAACCGGTGTCCATTAGAGAGTTAGCTGAAATAGAAGAAATCTCTCCGGAATTTCTCGAGCAAATCTTCTTCCGTCTCAAAAAGACTGGAATGATTACTTCTACGAGGGGACCAGGCGGCGGTTTTCAGCTGAATCGCGATCCCAGCGAAATCAGTCTCAACGACATTCTGGAAGCAGCCGGCGAGAGTACTGAGTTTACTCCCTGCATTCCGATGAACGGGCAAACTGGAGAACATTGTAGTCGGATAGATCACTGTATAGCCCATAAGGTATGGAAAGAAGCTGTTAATCACATCAAAGACTATTTTACAAACATCACCCTCCAAGATATTATCAACGAGGACATTGATAAGTCCAAAATTCAGCATCTGGTGTGACGACGCACTTTTTTAAACGAGTTCACTAATTTGTTCGCTAATCTCAACTCCGCTTGATGTGTAGGTCCATTTGGGGGAAGGGTATTTCGATACCATTTTCTTTGAACATTCGCCATGTTTCGAGGTTGCCCCAGGAAAGTCCATCATATTTATCATCTACATCGCTAATCCAGGTTCTAAGACTCAGTGTAATCCCCGAATCATCGAACGATTCGACCCGTACAACAATCGGCATCTCTTTTAAACCGTAAGGGTTCCGTTTGCCGACATCTCTGAGAACATCGAGGGCATGGTCCAAATTAGTTCCGTAAGAAACCTGCACTGTATTGACAATGATAATACGCCGGTCATCGTACGAGTAGTTATACACACGTTCATTAATGAGTTGTGAGTTAGGAACAATGATCGATTCATTCGTAATAGTATTGATTATCGTATTGATTAAACGGATCTGAATGACCGTACCTTCACTTTCATGAACGAGGATCCTGTCTCCTTCCTTTATCGGTCGCGCGAAAATGATGACCACGCCGGAGAAGAAATTGGAAATGACATTCTGCAGACCAAATCCAATACCGATTCCAAGAGCTCCGAAGATAACGGCTAAGGAAGAGAGGTCCAGCCCTATAATAGAGAGCCCGACCAATAGGACAATAACGAGAGAACCGTAGCGGACAACACTTGATATGGAAAATTTTTTCGCTTCATCCAGACTCAAACGGTTTAACACAGTTCGGTCAAAAAAATTGCGAATAATCCGGGCCGCCCAAGAAGCAAAGTAAAATATCGGTATGGCCAAAATAATCGTTATAAAAGATATCTTAGTAGAACCTGATTCGAAGAATGGTTTGCTCAAGAACTGGTAAAACAGTTTGATATAGGCAAAAATCTCCGCCCCGAAAAGCCTCCCCAGTAAGAGTATAAAAACGAGAATCACTAAAATTCCCAAGACTCTTCGTATCCAGATTATCGTGTTCTTTTTTGTTTTATCTTTCAGTTTCGATTTTGAGATGAGCTTGCGAAATCCGGCTAAAAGGAGTCGATAGATAAAAAACGAGGCGGCTACCGGAATTACGAACTCAATTATCAATTCAAAAAAAGTAAACGGAAGCTCTCTCGAGCCTAAAATGACCGGTGAGAGAAGAAAATCTTTAACTACTTCAAAAATATCCATATAGTCCTGCAACTAGCTTGAGAGAATACCACCGCCGTACCCTGCTGTCAAGAAATCGCCGCGAGTTGCTGAGATGCCTTATCCAGGCCTTGAAAAAAGTGAAAAATCTCTATAGCATAGGAGCCAATTACATTAACTAAAAATCTAATCAATAGAAGAGGAAACAGAATTATGGCTCAAAAAAATATGGTGACAATCGACGGGAACACTGCGGTCACGCATGTTGCCCACGCCACGAATGAAGTAATTGCTATTTATCCTATAACCCCCTCATCTTCTATGGGAGAAATGGCGGACCAATACTCAGCAGAGGGGAGAAAAAATATTTGGGGGTCGGTCCCCGATGTTGTCGAAATGCAGTCCGAAGCGGGTGCCGCCGGGGCGGTACACGGCGCATTGACAACAGGCGCTCTGACAACAACATTTACCGCATCACAGGGGCTGCTGTTGATGATACCCAACATGTTCAAGATTGCAGGAGAATTGACTCCTGCCGTTTTCCACATTTCAGCGCGGGCGGTTGCCTGCCAGGCACTCTCGATTTTTGGTGATCATTCCGATGTAATGGCAGCTCGTTCCACCGGGTGGGCACTTCTCGCCTCGAATTCAGTGCAGGAAGCCATGGATAACGCTCTTATCGCCCAGGCTGCGAGCCTTGAATCACGTATACCGTTTCTCCATTTTTTCGACGGATTCAGAACATCCTCGGAGATTCAGAAAATCGAGGAACTCTCCTACGATGATATGCGTGAGATGATCGACAACGATCTTATCGCGCAGCACCGGGCCAGAGCATTGAACCCGGAACATCCTTCCATCAAAGGGACGAGTCAGAATCCGGATGTATTTTTTGCCGCACGGGAGACCGTCAATAAATACTACAATGCTACTCCTGACATTGTACAGAAAGTGATGGATAAGTTCGCCAAACTGGTGGGCAGGGAATACCATCTTTTTGATTATGTCGGCGCCCCGGATGCGGAACAGATCGCGATTCTTATGGGATCGGGTGCTGAAGCGATGGAAGAGACAGTAAAATATCTTGCCGACAAAGGAGAGAAAGTCGGTGTTATCAAAGTTCGTCTTTACCGCCCGTTTAGTGTAAAGCACCTCATCGACGCAATTCCGAAGACCGTAAAAGGAATTGCCGTATTGGACAGGACCAAAGAACCGGGCGCTCTCGGAGAACCTCTTTATACTGATGTCCGCTCTGCAATAGGGGAGCATATGGCCAACGGAGACGCCAAGTTCTCCTCATACCCCACCGTCGTCGGTGGACGATATGGTCTCGGTTCAAACGAGTTTAATTCCGGCATGGCTAAAGCGGTACTCGATAATCTGAAAAGTGATACCCCGAAAAACCATTTTACAGTAGGAATACATGATGATGTGACGTTTACCAGTTTGGAGTGGGACCCGGACTTCAATTCCGAGCCGCAAGGCGCGCATCGTGCAATGTTTTACGGGCTCGGGTCTGACGGTACGGTTGGCGCCAATAAAAACTCGATCAAAATTATTGGAAAAGCTACAGAAAACTACGCTCAGGGTTACTTTGTCTATGATTCGAAGAAGGCAGGTGCGACCACCGTTTCTCATCTCCGGTTCGGTAAATCACTTATTCAAAGTACGTATCTTATTCAGAAGGCAAGTTTTGTTGCCTGTCACAAGTTTTCTTTTCTCGAAAAATTCGACATGCTCAGGCATGCAGAAAAAGGCGGAGTCTTTCTCCTCAATTCTCCCTATAAAGCTGATGAAATTTGGGAAAACATTCCGGTTGAAGTACAGCAGCAAATTATCGATAAACAACTGAAGTTCTACGTTATCGATGCGATCGATATTGCGGAACGAGTAGGCCTCGGCGGACGAATCAATGTTATTATGCAGACAGCATTTTTCCTTATCTCCGGGATTCTGCCTAAAGATGATGCAGTCAAATTGATACGGCAGGCAGTAGAAGATACTTATGGGAAAAAAGGACAGGATGTCGTTGACAGGAATTTACAGGCTATTGACGAAGCGTTAGACAGCATAAAGGAAGTCGATTATCCTGATCACACCGTAGGGGAGATCCATATGAAATCGCCTGTTCCCGAAGATGCACCGCAGTTTGTAAAAGAAGTTACCGGTGAAATCATCGCCGGCAGAGGCGCCGATATTCCGGTTTCGAAACTTCCTGATGACGGTACTTATCCGGTCGGTACGACTCAGTATGAAAAGAGAAATATAGCTGAACACATCCCGGTATGGGACCCCGATACCTGCATCCAGTGTGGCGACTGTTCCGCAGTCTGCCCTCACGCAGTTATCAGAATGAAGGTCTATGATCCGAAGTTTCTCGAAAATGCTCCCTCCACATTTAAATCTACTGAGGCAAAGGGGAAAGAGTTCCAGGGTAAAAAGTTTACCATTCAAATATCCCCGGAAGACTGTACAGGATGTGGGGTGTGTGTACATATATGCCCGGCCCATCAGAAGGACAAAGACGGCAACAAGACCGATAGAAAAGCGGTTAATATGGAGGAGATGCTGCCGTTACGTGAACAGGAAGTGGAAAATTGGAACTATTTCAAAACCATCCCCTACCCTGATCGGTCTGACCTCAAAATCCACACTACGAAAGGCTCTCAGCTGCTCGAACCGCTGTTCGAATTTTCCGGTGCATGCGCCGGCTGCGGAGAGACGCCGTATGTTAAACTGATGTCGCAGCTGTTTGGTGACCGCACGGTGATAGGCAATGCGACCGGATGTTCCTCGATCTATGGAGGAAACCTGCCGACGACCCCCTACACCACACGAGAGGACGGCCGGGGCGTATCTTGGTCCAACTCTCTGTTTGAAGATGCTGCCGAGTTCGGATTCGGAATGCGGCTGACCGCTGACAAACTGAAAGTATACGCCAATGAGCTCATAGATCAGCTTATTGCCGGAAAATCCAACGGAATAAACGAAGAGCTGCTCAAAAATATACGGAATAATCAGCAGAGCTCCTATCAGGAGATCGAACAGCAGAGAGATTGGGTTGATGATCTCAAAAAGCAGCTCGAGAAAAGCAGTGCAGAAGGGTCTAAGGAACTTCTCGCCGCAGCAGATTATCTTATCAACCAGTCTGTTTGGATTCTAGGCGGTGATGGTTGGGCATATGATATTGGTTACGGCGGTCTCGACCATGTATTGGCCTCCGGTAGAAACGTCAATGTGCTGACCCTGGACACCGAGGTCTACTCCAACACCGGCGGGCAGATGTCAAAAGCAACTCCGGTTGGAGCAATTGCAAAGTTTGCCGCGAGCGGTAAAGGTCTTATGAAAAAAGATTTGGGCCTCATGGCCATGACGTACGGTTATGTATACGTTGCCCGAATCGCCATGGGATATAATAGAATACAGGCCATTAAAGCCTTCCTCGAGGCGGAAGCGTACGACGGACCATCATTGATTATCGCGTACAGCCATTGTATCGCCCACGGCATCAACATGACCAAAGGATTTGATCAGCAGAAACTTGCCGTTAATTCCGGAATGTGGCCACTGTACCGATACAACCCCACCAACAAGGCCGAAGGAAAGAACCCGCTGACACTTGATTCCAAGGAGCCGTCGGTCGATGTCGCGGATTATATCTACAATGAAGTACGATACAGAGCGCTGAAGCAGTCCTACCCGGAACGGGCGGAAATGCTTCTCAACCAGCTGCGCGAAGGCGTGAAGTATCAGTACAACCGATACAAAGCACTCTCGGAACAGCCTTTTTAGCAGTAAACCGTACACGCAAACATTTATGAAACCTTGACAATACATAAAAACCCGGCGTAAATGCCGGGTTTTTTCATAGAAACAACACCGAGCGTATAACTGTGGTGGGCTTGTGCTGACATAATCTTGCGACTACGATATCATAGAAACCATATGAGCACTGTTTACATAATCGAGGACAACGATCTCATACGCAAGGGCATTAAAGAGTATTTTGAGATCAGTGGATTTGATGTATACGATTTTGCCGTGTTATCAAAAGTTCGAGAGGCTTTCAGCAGAGTAATGCCCGATGTTATTATTCTCGACGTTATGCTCCCTGATGGAAACGGTTTCGTTTTTGCTAAAGAGCTTCGCCGAAATTACAATATTCCTATTCTTTTTTTAACGGCAAAAGAGCAAGAATCGGACCGGATTATGGGTTTTGAGGTAGGAGGAGATGATTATGTAGTCAAACCTTTTTCTAATAAAGAATTGTTGTTGAGAGTAAAAGCATTGTTAAAGAGAGTCAATAAAGGTAAAGACGAAACTTCCGAATCCGATATAACGGAGTTTACCATCGGTCCGCAAAAATTAATAATAGACCGAAGCGCACGAAAAGTATATGTAGATGAAACAGAAACTCATCTTACCATGACCGAATGGAATATCCTCACCTTTCTGTCCGATCATTATGGGCAAGCAGTATCTCGTGATACATTGCTTTCGGAATGTCTCGGCTATATGTATAGTGGTTCGGAACGCTCTGTCGATACTCATATCGCAAATTTACGAAACCAACTCGGCGAGACGGACTGGATAGAGACCATCCGAGGTTTTGGGTACCGATTTGTAGGAGAACCGGTCAATCAGAATCGGAAATAGTAAGAAATACATGAGTTCTCTCTTCTCTCTGTTCCATTGTCGCATCCCCTCCGTGTAAACGCATGATGGCCCTTGTAATCGGCAGTCCCAGGCCAGAACCCGGTCCGTTCCGGGCGAGATTCCCTCTGTATAATCTGCTAAAATAAAGATCGATGTTTTCCGAATCTATCCTTCCGGAATTGGAAATATCAAAAACAACTTTTCCGTTTTCTCTATATACTTTTATGCAAATCGAACCGCCTTTCTTCATATATTGTATCCCATTTTGTAGAACGTTCGTAAGCGCACGATGAAAATAATGGCGGTCGGCGAAACAGCTGTCGACGGAGCACTCAACAGTGAAAAGACCGTCCTTTTCGGAAGTTGTAGAAGTATCGAAAGAGGATATAACTTTTTCCAAAAACGGTCTGAGCTCGATTTTTTCACGTTCGATTTTCATCTCCGGTGATTCGACATTATTCAATTCCCGCAAATCATTTACCAGTGCCTCAATTCTGTTAACTTCTTCGAAAAGTGCAGTCAATCTATCCTTACTCGGCTCAAACAGTCCATCGGTTAATCCTTCTAACTGTATTTTTAAGGCCGAAATAGGGGTGCGGAGATCGTGAGCTACATCCTCCGCCCATTGACGTCGAAGGTTCTCCTCCTGATGTAATTTGTTCTGTAAATGTCTCGCAGAATCAGCAATTGCATGCATCTCTTTAGACCGGGGAAAAGGGAATTTTACCCGCCGGTTCCCTTTTGTTAGACTCTCTAACCCCATTGCCAGCGACCTGGCTTGCTTTGAAAAAAACTTTGAAAAAATAAACGCGGAGACAACCGCTACAAGCACGGCAATGCATGTACCCCACCCTAAAAAGGAAAAGACGCTCTGAAGAAAACGACGGTTTGCTACATCATGGGAAAACCCAACCGTATCAGCCGCGATATATCCGACAATATCTCCCTCTCCGACGACAGCACTAAGGGGCCTATTACGGTCTTCCAGTCTTTTTAGCGAAGCATCGACCTCTTCCGAATCATAAAGCGGTATTCTCCTCCCGTTAAAATAAATATAGACTGGATTTTTTTCAGCGTCGAACACATATGTAAAAACATTGCTCGTTAAAAACGGAGCAAGCTTTTGATGGATTGCGCGGTTTTCTAATCTGCCGTTTTCCCTGTAACTCTGGGTCAAGAGCGGTAGCAATAGATTTTCCAGCCGTTGGCCCTGGTTTACGTTCCACATTGCAACCGAACGTCTAATGCTTATAAAAAATACACTCGAAAGGAGAATGACAACCAATAAAATAGAGACGAATATATAAGTAAATGCTTGGGCAAAAAGCGATTTCAAGGTTTACCCTCTATTTGATAATTATAGTATTCAATGGTGCGGTACTTTTTTTCTCGAGACAATATGCGTCTTTGATTCTCCTCCCTTTCTATAACGGTAATTGTTTCTTCTCTATATACCCATGAACCCCTCTCGTCAAATCTATATGTGTAAGAGAAGACCTCTTCTTGCTCTTGTTGAGGAAACCCCTGTCGAATCGTATCAATAAACCCGTTGGCTAAGTAATCGACTTTTACCCATCGGCGTAATGTCCCTCGATGATCATAAACTTCTCTTTCAACAATGCGGTCGAATCTATCAAATTCAGTTTCGATACGGCGAAATACAGCTCCTATTTCATCGATATGAAGCTCTTTGAATAATTGGTTTTTCTCGTTATATTCTTTAATAACTCCTTTTATCCGCGTTCCATCCGGATAATAAGAAAATGCTTCTTTAACACCCCTCTCCGTATCTTCAATGGACTTTTTTCGCCACAGCATGAATCCTTCACTGTTATACATAAGTGTTTCGGTTCTATCACCTTGATATTCATTCACTTTTGTATAATTCGGATGACCGGTGCTACTGTATTCTATCTCTCTGATCAGCCTACCTTCTTCGTCATATATATAATCTGTCCTCCATTCTGTATTGTTTCTATTATTTACCGCTTTTTTCTCTTCGAGGTGTCCGGACTCGTTATACGTATAAAAAACGGTACGTAATAGATTTCCGTCGGAGTCATAGGTCTGTTCTTTCTTTTTTCTTCCCACCCTGTCAAAATATTGGACAGAATTCTTTAGTTTTTCATCATTTCTTTCTTCTTTGTATGTAGTGATTTTTTTTGCTCCAATGGGAACATCATTTTGGGGAATATCGGCTTCGAATCCATAAATGGAAGATATAAAGAAGAAAAGGCTCAGTAATACTATTGATAACCGCATATACTATTATTCTAAAACAAAAATAATAAATAATGACAGGGAGAGCAAGCGCAATACCGACTATGTGCTCAAATAAGGGAGGGGGGCCTCTCATCTTTGCAAAATCTTAACAATATCCGGATAATAAAAAAACAATTACAGCATACACTATATGTAACAGATTAACTATATGGAGGTGTCCAATTATGACAGCGAATGAATCTATTACTAAAAAAATACAGGATCAAATAGATCATAACCCGCTTATACGTGACCCAAGTAAAATTAGTATTTCTTTGGAAAGGGAAGGTCCTATATTTAGGAAAAACAACTATATTGTTGTCAAAGGAAAAGTATCGAATAAAGTCGAATACGATAAAGTAGATAAAATTGTCTCTGAATCAAGCGGAGGCAATGAGGTTATCAATAACCTCAAAATTACATCATCAAGCATTTAAACACTATTTTTAGCGAAAGGAGTAACCAATGAAAACGAGATTATTCACTATTATCATAACTGTAATATTTTTACTGGCTGTTTCTACAGTTGGAGTTGCGCAACAACAACAACAGCTGCAACAACAAGAACAACTGCAAAGCGAAGATATATCAAAACAAGAACTCGAAGCCTTCTCTGATGCCTTTAATGAAATACAAAGCATGCAACAAGCATTAAACAACAAAGTTAACAACCTCATTAAGGAATCTGAACTTAGCCGAGAAAAATTCAATCAACTATACACTGCATACACAAACGGAAACCAGGAAAAACTTTCTCAATTAAGTGAGTCGGAACAAGAAAATTTTCAATCTTTAGTAAATCAGATCAATAATGTACAGGAGAACCAACAGGAAAAAATGGTAGTAGCTGTAGAAAATAACGATTTAACGGTTGGAGAATTCAATCAAATCGTAGCAGCTATTCAGCAGGACGAGGAACTACAAAAAAGGTTCCAAAGTATTCGGCAAAACTAATTCACTTTTCCCATTCAAACAAATTACAATCTTATTCGTCTACTGTAAATGTATACCTTTTGCAGTAGACGTGATATTCCTGCCTCCATAAAAATAGTATCTGTACAATCCTAAATCCGGCACTTCTTGACCTCACCATAAAAACGGCCTATACGGAATATTATCCGTATAGGCCTTCTTTCATGAAATTCCGTGTAACACTCAACTGGTATTACAGGGTACCTTCGTCTTGCTGAGGCATTTCTTGCTGTTGCGGTTGTTCAGGAAGATCCCCTTCTTCTATACAACCGGTCAATACAGCACCAAATAGTAATGGGATGATAAAAATTAAACTAAGCTTTTTCATAAAAATCCTCCTATTGAATAGCTTTAATTAGAGTATACAATCCGATTGTCCATATATCGTAAAGCCTTTGTTAAGATTTGGAAAAGATTTTATTTTATAGGAAAATTTTCACGAAAGAGAGATGTCTTTGCATTTAGCAAAAGAACGGTTGCGTATAAGGGGCCTAGATTATCAAGTTTTATTCTTTATTGATTTCTGCTGAATAACCGAGCTTAGAGACGATCTCCTGTATTTCTTTCAGCACCGTATCATCACCATCGTAATCGATATATATCTTCTTTTTATCTGCATCGACATGAACATCATTGACTCCCTTCAATTTGCGTCCGCTGTGTTCGATCGCAAACGCGCAGGAGGCACAATTTGCTCCCATCAAATCGAGTACACCCTGTTTTTTCTTTATATTTTCTTCACTCATACTTGGAATTTACTAATAAGCAGTTCTGATGTAAACAGTTACAAATCGAAACATTCTGGAAAAGAATTTTACAGTGTTGATTCTCATTTCCCGCCGTTGTACTATCCGATATTATGGAGAGAAAAGACTACCCGAATAGGAACAGTCTAAAAACAAAGTACGATTTTCTTTATCCGCTCTATGTAAAACTGCTGGAAGATTTCAAGCAGGAGATAGAAAAATTGCTTTCAACTCGGGGGGTCCGGGGATCTGTAAAATTCCGGGTGAAGGCTTTCTCCAGTTATTTTGATAAAATACTCAGAAAAATGAATGCGGAAAAAGTAGTTATATCCCCACCCGTTATAAATGATATCCTAGGGGTACGTATCGTCTGTCCCTTTTTGGAGAACCTGAAACAGGCTGAAGAGGCTTTAAGAAGTGAGTTCCATTTGAAAAAGGTGGAGAGAAAAGGAGCTGAAGAATCTTTCAAAGAGTTCGGTTACCGTTCCGTTCATCTCCTTGTAATAATCCCTGAAAGCTTAAAGAATGCATATCCGGATATTGACCAGAACTGCTGTGAGGTACAGATACGTACGATTCTTCAGGATGCCTGGTCGGAAGTAGAGCACGAGCTCGTATATAAGTCAGATTTTACTCCCTATGATGAGCCCCTAAGAAGAAAATTGGCTGCATTAAACGCTAATTTGTCACTTTCCGATATTATTTTTCAAGAAATAAGAGATTATCAACGGCAGCTGCATAGTGAATTGGAAAAGCGTCGAATAAACTTTATCAGTCTAGTTGAAGAAGAGAAACCGGGGCCAGTTCCCTCTGCGAAAACTGAGTATAGTACTTATGAGGGAAACAATTCCGACGCCTTTCTATCGGACAATGTGGACGAACTGCTTTTAAACGCTCTGTACGCCCATAACAAGGGGGATTTTCCCCAGGCGATACACTTTTATAATATCATTTTAGAAAATAATCCGGATGTTTCTATAAGATCGGTTATCCTAATCCATCGAGGAATGGCTTTTTTCGGTGAAGCCGATTATACCGCAGCTTTGAACAATTTCATAATGGCCGCCGATTTAGATCCTACTAATTATAAAGTTTTTTATTACCAGGGAATCGTATACCGTGTAATGGATAAAACCTCCGAGGCAATCGGTGCCTTTCTAAAAAGTATTGATTTATATCCTTATTACTTTGAAAGCTTGTTCGGTCTTGCTCAAACCTTTTTCGAAATGAGCGATTTTCCCGCTGCATTAGAGTACTGCAACAAAGCACTAAAAATCGTCCCAGATTCTGACCAGGCCCTCGTCTTTCGAAAGCACATAACCGAAAGCATGAAACTATAATAATCGATAGGCTAGGAAACTTTACGTTGGTTCTGCCTAGGCTTTTTCTAATTAATCGGTAAGAGCTGATTTCACCGG
>CAZKZZ010000024.1:0-30957 GCA_964557375.1 uncultured Spirochaetales bacterium
AGGAGAGGATGTAGGCGTTGTTTACGGGAATATCAAACGCCCGTTTATATTTGTCCGTTTCAAAGTAGAGCTCGTAATGTGTTTTTACTTCGTTTGAAAACTCCTCTATGATTTTCTCCCTCTCTGAAAGGACGGTCTCATAGTCCAACTCTTCTTCGATTGCCCGATTGTAATACTCCTCGAGCTGTCTGTAGAGGATCCGGATTAAATTGTAGAAGTTTTTGGTATCTTTTAACTGGAGAAGCGCCTCTTCGATCAGTTGAGAGCCCTCCCCTTCTTTTTCCCTTATAAACTCGAGGGCCCCTTCATTACCGACGAATGTAGCCAGTTCTTCGTTGAATTGGACCTGGTCTTTGAGGAAGATGGTTGCATGGGTTTGTTCGTGAATGATGATGTTTGCAAAAATGTAGAGTGAATACTTTTTCATAAATGAGAAGACGGGGTCGGAAAAGATTCCTAATGTGCTGAACGCTCCCACTTTACCGATAAATACATCGTAGTTTTTCTCTCTCAATTTTTGGGCTTCTTTTTGGGCGTCCTCCTCTTTATAAAACCCTTTGTAGGGCAAACTCCCGAGAAAAGGGAACGACCATTTGTACGGTTCAAATCGGTCTTTTTTGCATCCTGAAACAACGTATACGAGAAAATTCCGGTCGGTCGGAATATATTTCGTATAATTCCTGTCCTTATTGAGGCCGAGCTGTTCCGTCGAAAACTGTTTGATCTCTACTGCGTTCTCGAGGAGACCGCGTATCTCGGGGGAGAGTTCATCGTTTTCGAGGACCTCCGTAATCGTTTCCGCTTGCTGCTGATAAGCATAGAGGTAATGTGCCTGTTTAGCAATGTAACATCCTGAAAGGCCCGCTGTAATCACGAGTATGGCGAGGATGCCGACCAGAGACAATACGATACGTTTCATAGAATCTACTATAGCACAGTCCCGGTATGCAGTTGCAACCTTCAGTATACTCAGCTTGACCTGCAACTGCGAGACGTGGGAGACTGGCAGGCTATGATTATTAAAAAAAGTGATCAGCTTACAATCGGGAAGGTGTTTCTTTTTTGGGCCCCGCTTGCCCTGATGTGGCTCATCATGGGTATCGAACTCCCGGCGGTAAACGCGATTATCTCCCGGCTTCCTTTGCCGAAAGAAAATTTGGCCGCCTTCGGCGTTACCTTTGCAATCGCTTTAATAATCGAAGGACCGATCATACAGCTTCTCACTGCCGGGACCGCTCTGTCCAATCACCTGGAAAATTATAAACGGCTGCTCACGTTTATGCATATTATGGCAGGAGTGCTTACCGGTATCCATCTGCTCATCGGGGCCACTCCGTTATACGGGTTTGTTACCCGCGCGATTTTAGGAATTCCCGAACATCTTATCGGACCGAGCAGGGAATCGTTTCTGCTGATGCTTCCCTGGTCGGCGGCAATAGGATACCGGAGACTCTGGCAGGGTGTACTGATCCGGTACGGAAGAACGGGTGCTGTGCCCATCATAATGATTCTGCGAATTGCGGTGACCGGCTTGATACTGGGGACCGGGCTGAGTACAGGGTTTCTTTCCGGTGCAAGTGTAGGAGGTCTTTCTCTTTCGGCGGGTGTTACCGCCGGTGCCGTCTCGGCCTATTTTTTTAGTCGCAGCCTCTTGAGAAAAAAAGTTATCAAGCCGGCCGGACCGGATGAGAAAACCATTTCCTGGAAAGGTCTGCTTACCTTTTATGTCCCGCTCGCCCTCACCTCGTTTATTCTTTTAGCAGTAAGACCGATCATCACAGCAGGCATTGCCAGGGCCCCGCAGTCGCTCGACTCACTCGCTCTCTGGCCGGTTATTCACAGTTTTTTGTTCCTCTTCACCTCAGTGGCCCTCTCCTACCAGGAAGTGGTGGTGGCCCTGTTGGAAGGTAATGATCGCTACCGGGTTCTCCAGCGGTTTACCTGGATGATCTCATTTGCTCTAATGGCTGTTTTCTTTCTGGTTCCGTTCCTCAATCTGGATACGGTGTGGTTCCGTACGGTGGTCGGCGTTCCGGCCGACCTCATGCCGCTGGTGCGGGCCCCCATGTATATTCTTCCTTTTATGCCGTTTCTCCTCACCCAGACCACATGGTATCGGGGTATCCAGGTAAAACGGCGGGTAACGATGAACATCACCAAAGGCGTCCTCGTAAACGGGGTTGTGCTTACTGTACTCCTCTTCTCAGCCGCGGAACTGCTCCCGGTAAGCGGAGTGGTCATTGCCGCAGGGGCGTTGACTGCCGCCCATCTGTTTGAGATGCTCTTCTTGAGGATGAAAACGGAGAGACAGAACCGGGTCAGACCTGAAGCTCGATCCTGTGGCTGAGCATGGAATCTTCATCAAATATGAAAAATCCCTGTACGTACGCTCCATTGAGTACTTTGGGCAGCCACAAGGTATCGTCCTCCCACATTCTTTCAAAGGGGAGGTCTTCTATTGAGCGCCAGAAGGGGAGCGCCTCCGGGGTCTCGATCATGGTGCCGGAATACTCGGTCGACAGGAATACCGTTCCGTGAATGGAGTATCCGTTCGTGAAGATGAATGACAGCTCCGCCCGCTGTTCAGGATTGATGGGGATTATGCCGGTTTCCTCTTCAGTTTCTCTGATTGCGGCGAGCCGTGGTGTTTCATCCGGTTCTATTCTTCCCCCCGGAGCATTGATTTTGCCCGCACCGAGTCCGGTTTTTTTGTGGATCAGAAGGAGGTCGTTGTTGTCCCGCACTAGGCAGAGAACCGCCCGTTCTTTCGGTTCCCAGGTCGACCATTGGACTTCATCAACGGTTTTCGGCGTCATCATGAGGTTTTTGCTCCTGCTCATCACATTTTTCGCAGACATTCGAATCGTAGTAGAGAAACCGCATAGGAGAGAGCTTCTCTCCGCATCTAACGCAATGTTTGGTGTAGGGTAAGAGGTCTTTTTTCCAGACAAAAACTGTCCCCACTGCTGCGGCTGCGGGGAGAAAGAGCCAATGGGGTAAGTCGAAACGGGTTATGACAATGGTAGCTCCATAGAGTGCCATCACTCCTCCTGCAATGAAGAGAGTGGCAATCCGTTTCCGTTCACCGTGAGCGAGATGTTTGCGTTGGGAAAGATTGAACACCAGAACCGCCATCAACAGCCATACCAGGACCGTCTGGATTATTTCCAAAATCATCGGCTTACCGTAGCAGTAGCCGGGGTGGTGGTCAAGTGCTTCTTATTCATTTCATGTACCCATAACACCGCGTACTAAAGCTGAAAATTTTTTGTCATCCGTAATCTGCTCGATCGAAAAGGGGATGCGATAGGTCCAGTTTGTCTCGTTCAATGTTCCGGGAACATTTATCCGCTCGAGAAGCGGGTCGTCATATCTGTACCGTTCATCCATGGCGAACAATTCCTGGATTTGATATATACAGAGCTGGGAGGACGTGGCCCGTACTGCACGGACGATCTGTTCCGCGAGTTCAGGTGTATACACACCGTTTTCACTCTCCGGGTCATCCCCTGAGTATTCGAGACCGAGTGCGGTGGAAAACTCCTGCCGTGTTTGTTCATCCGAATACTGTTCCCACCACTGCCGGATGGTCGGCGTATCGTGCGCGGAGAGCATGGTGACACTCAAGTGGGGGTATTCGCTTAGCGGTACGAAAGGAGCACCCTGCTTTTCGTAGTAACGGGTCCAGAAACATATTTTAAGACTCAATATACCCAGAGCGCGCAGTACTTTAGGCACACAGTTGGGAACAACACCCAAATCTTCCGCGCAAACCAGCATCCCGGTAGCCCCTTCCATAAAGGAGAGCAGCCGCATACCGTTTTTCTCCCACAGTTCTTCCGCCCGGTCATCCAGGTCTTCTTTGAGAGCTTCGAATGCCGCCTTTTCATCTTCATTCAAACTGTTGTATGCCCTCGAGTTCCGGTAGTTCCAGCCGACCGAATAGACCCCAGGTTCTATTTCGATGAGCATTCTGTTGCGGTTCCACTCATTTAGGGCCTCCTTGGCCGCGTCACTAATAGGAAGCCCGGCAATGTCCCGGCTGCCCCGTATCTCCGGTTTGATGAGATACATCTGTTCAACCCCGATTTGGTCGAGGTACCGGGTCAGCTCCGCGCCTTCGCTGCCGAGTTTTTCAGTAATTTCACTGCCCGGAATGTGCGGTTTTACACACCACCTGATCCTCTCATCACTAAATCCTGCTTCTTTGAGTTCATCGCGGGAGAAGTACGCGGAAGGTTTGAAAAAGCCCATACCTCCTGAATCTTCATAAGCGGGGATTGCCCAGATGCGGAAGAACCCCAGCACATGATCTATGCGATAGGCGTGGTAGAACTTGTCGGCTTGATGGAGCCTTCTTTTCCACCAGGAAAAGCCGTCCTTTTCCAGCCGGTCCCAGTCGTAGATGGGAAACCCCCAGTTCTGTCCGTGATCGGAGTACATATCCGGCGGTGCGCCGGCCCGTAATTCGAGGTCGAAGTATTGCCGCTTATACCAGACATCGGCACTGTCCACTTTCATGAGAATCGGCAGGTCTCCCTTCAGAGCAATTCCCATCTCTTCCAGCTGTACAGCTGCCCGGTGCAGCTGCCCTTCGAGATGGTATTGGACCCAGCAGTGGAACAGGGTCTCGTCTGCATGCTCTTTCCACAGTGATTCGATGTCCTCGCTGCCCGGCTGCTGATATGCCGGCCAGTTCTCCCAGGTGTCTTCGTTGTTACGCGCTTTCAATGTTTTATAAACACTGTACGGTTTTATCCAGGGATTATCCTCTATCCATCTCTGTAACTGCCCGTCGTTTATAATCGTGCTTTTTGTCTTTTCAAAAAGGGAAGTGAGCAGTTCCATTTTTCGTTTGGCAACCTCGAAAAAACGGACCTGGGGGGCGGTTTCGAACTCTTCCCGCATCACCTCGATTTCATTCCGGACCTGGTCCGAGCCAGGAAGGCCCGAAAGCCGGATATACACCGGGTGGAGGGCGTACGCACTCACCGCTGAATAGGGAGATGTTTCGAATCCGGTGTCATTAACCGGCAAAATCTGGACAAGGTCTATGTTTGTCTCGGCACACCAGGACCCGAGAAGCGGCAGATCGGAAAACTCACCGATACCGCAGCTTGCTGCACTGCGCAGGGACGACACCGGTAAGGCAATTCCGGTAACAGGCGGGGTGTAATCGGGAAACTGCATCCGGGTTAGCTCTCGCCGCCCTGATCGAGTTCATTTATTTGATCGCGGATGCGCGCTGCCTCTTCGTAATTCTCTTCTTCGATCGCTTTATTCAATTTTGTCTGCAGCTCGGCGAGCTCGCTGTCAGGTTTCGGTTCTTCCGATATCTCTTTTTCTTCCTGAGGTTCGGCTTCTTCCTGTTTTTCCGTTTTCCCCTCTGTGATAACGCTTACCGGAACACTCGCTTCATCAATGACCGATTCATCGATGAAGATGGGGCATTTTTCCCGTACTGCCAGGGCAATACTGTCGGACGGCCGTGAATCGATGACAATATCTTTACCTTTTTCCTTTAGAATCAGCTGAGCGTAGAATGTGCCTTCTTTGAGCTCTGTAATTTCGATACGTACTATTTTGACTTCCATTTTGTCCAAAATGGATAGAAACAGATCATGAGTAAGAGGACGGGGCATTGGGACATTTCCCATCCCGATAAGAATCGATTGGGCTTCCAGTTGCCCTATAAAGATGGGTACTGCTACTTCGGTGCCGAGAGGGCGAACCAGCACAGCATTCCCCTGTTCCGTTCTTGCAACTGTCCAAATTTCAGCTTCTACAAGCATATATATCCTTTCCTGGTTCAGATCAATATTCTTCTATTTCTGTCAGGTAGTCAATGAGGGAATTGACCTTCACATATCCTAAATCGATTGCAATTTCTCCGAAGAGCCTGTTGTCGCCTCTTCTCTGCTTGGTGAGTACCGTCTCTACCTGATCGTTGGTCATAGCTCCGACCCGCACGAGTCCTTCACCAATCTTCTCTTCTAGTGCCTTTCTTTTTGGTTCCACCGGTTCCCTCACTTTTATATAAGATAGGTAATCATCGTCATTTTATCAAATTAATTTTTGCTCGACATACTCTACCCCGTTTTTAAAAAGCTCAATTCCGGTCGGTCCGGTTGGACCATTTGCCCGGTCCCTGGTCCAGCGGGGATGGTTTTCTCTGTAGAGAAATGCCTCCGGATGGGGCATGAGACCCAGAATTCTTCCGGTACGGTCTGTAATTCCTGCAATATCTGCAGTCGATCCGTTGGGATTACGCTCTTTGTAGGTCAGTGCAATACAGTGAGAGGCAACCAGGGTTTCGAGAACGTCATCGTTTCCGGTTATAAATCTTCCTTCGCCGTGTCTGATCGGCAGTTCCATATCTGAGAGGCCCCGGGTCCAGGGGGACCTGTTTTCCCTGTTAAAACGTACTTCGACCCAGCTGTCTTCGAATCTCCCTGATTCGTTGTGAATGAGGGAGACTTCTCTGCTCCAGTTACCGCTCAGATTGGGGAGTATTCCCATTTTTACCAGCACTTGGAATCCATTGCAGATGCCGATAATGAGGTTTCCCGCTTCTACAAACCGTTCCAGTTCTTTCCGCAGGTATTTCTTGCATTTACCGGCAAGGACGAGGCCTGAACCGAGATGATCACCAAAGGAGAACCCGCCCGGAAAACCGATGATGTGGTAGTTTTGCAGCACTTCCGGCCCGCTCATCACATCGTGGAGGTGGAGAAAAGAGACTTCCGAGCCTGCCCGCCCCAATGCTTCCGCGAGTTCCCGGTCTGCGTTTATTCCATATCCGGTAAGGATAGCTGTTTTCACTCGGTTCACTGAAACTGCTCCCTCTTCCATGTTGTTCTCAGCTCATCCAATCCGGCCGAGAGAAGGGGCCCCTTCCCCCGGACGAACTCGAGCGCGGCGGCTGGGAGCACCTCCCCGATCAATGCGGCCGTCTCTGCGAGCATCTTCTCAAACCTTGCCCGGTTTTCGGGTTTTACGGACACTACAAACCGGGCCGGAGCTTCGTTGAAGAGAAGTACTGCATTCCCCGCTTCATGGAAGGGGTCGAGACTTATCCGGGCCCCTAAGTCCCCTCCAATACAGGATTCTGCTACAGCTACCGCGAGCCCGCCGTCCGAAATGTCGTGGCACGATTCGACTAGACCATCCTCGATTGCCCCGCTGAGAAGACGGTACTCCCGCTTGGCAGTGTCTAGTTCCAAGGATGGCGCTCTGCCGGAGGATGTACCGGTAATCCGTTCGGCCATGGACCCGCCCATCTGAGAACCTGCCGGACCAATCAAGAAGATAACATCACCCGGCCGTTTGAAATCTGTTGACACGGATTTGCGGACGTCTTCGATAATGCCTAAGAGTGATATGAGCAGAGTCGGCCGTACCGAAACCTTTTTCCCTTCGAACCCGGCATCGTTTTTCATAGAATCTTTGCCGGAAATGAGGGGAATACCGTAGGCGAGGCATGCATCCCGTAAACCCATGCAGGCCCGTACCAGCTGGGCAAGTTTATACTCTCCGTCCGGGGTCTGCTCCGATTTGACCGGGTCCGGCCAGCAGAAGTTGTCCAGCGCGCTTACCAGGTCCGGATTGCCGCCGCAGCCGATATGGCTTCGGTACGCTTCATCCACGGCGCAGAGGGCCATAGAATAGGTATCGATGTCGCCGATTCGCTGACAAATTCCGTGAGTTACCGTGATACCGCGAAACGAGTCGTACCGCGGCTTCAACACGGCGCCGTCGGAAGGCCCGTCAGACCGTACACCGGTAAACGGTTTAATGATCGAGCTGCCCTGCACCTCGTGATCGTACTGCCGTACGAGACTCTCCTTGGAAGCGATGTTCGGTTCTGAGAGAAGAGCTAAGAACAGCTCCTCGAGCCTCGCCTGGGGAAATCCCGCCCAAAAATCGTCCCGCGGCCCCGCCCTGTTTTTCACAATAACAGGAATTGACTCCAGTTCAGGCGGGAGCGAATGGCCCGAACGGCCTCTCTTTCCCTTACGGTATCGTTGGTCGGGCGGGACCCACCTGGCGGTGAGGCGCATGTCGGGCAGGCCGTTATGGAGGAACTCCAGGGGAAGATAGCCGACTGTCTTTTCACTGTACAGAATGTGAACATGTCCCGAATCGGTAAACTCACCCACCACCGTGGCTTCGACGTCCCGCTTTGCGGCAAGATCGAGAAATTCGCCGATCCTCTCCGGAGGGACGGATACACTCATCCTCTCCTGGGATTCCGAGACCAAGATCTCCCACGGAGCAAGCCCTTCGTATTTGAGCGGGCATTTGTCCAGCTCTATTGTTACGCCTCCGCTTTTCTCCGCCATCTCTCCGAGTGAAGAGGAGAGTCCTCCGGCACCGTTATCGGTTATACCGTTGTAGAGCTGCAGGTCCCGCGCTTCGAGCAGGAAGTCGGTCATCTTTTTCTGGGTAAAGGGGTCACCGATTTGGACTGCGGAGGTGGGAGATTCTTCGTCGAGCGCCTGGGAGGAAAAGGTGGCACCATGGATACCGTCCTTACCGATTCTTCCCCCAACCATCACTGCTTTGTCCCCGGGTCTGATATGGTTGATCCAGGAGCCTTCACCCCCGATTTCAGCGGGCATAATCCCCCCGGTACCACAGAATACGAGCGGCTTTCCGGTATAACTCTCATCGAAGAGAAAAGCCCCTCCTGCTACCGGAATTCCGGACTGGTTTCCGCCGTCGATAATTCCTCTGTGGACACCGGAGAGGACCCGGCCGGGATGGAGAAGTCCCTTGGGAAGAATCTCCTTCGGGGTGCATGGATATCCGAAACAGAGTACATCGGTGTTGAAAATCGGTTTGGCCCCCTTTCCCGTACCGATGATGTCTCTGTTTACCCCCACAATCCCGGTAATTGCCCCGCCGTAAGGGTCGAGCGCGGAGGGGGAGTTGTGGGTTTCCACTTTGAAACAGAGGAGGGTCTCATCATCGAAAGAGATGACCCCGGAATTATCATGAAATACCGATTTCAGATATGGCTTTTTATCCCAGAGAGATTCGGTGGTTTGTTTTATGAAGGTCGAAAATAGTGACTCGAAGATTGTTACGCTCTCCCCTTCGTGATAATTGATAACTGCATTGAAAATTTTGTGTTTACAGTGCTCCGACCAGGTTTGGGCGATCATCTCCAGCTCGACATCGGTAATGTTTCTGTCGAGTCCGAACGGTTTGCGGGCATCTTCAGTCTCAGTACGGGAGAAAAAAGTGCGGAGTGCATCCATTTCATCCGGGGAGAGGGCAAGGAGCCTCGAGCGGGAGAGCTCCATGAGGGCTTTACGGTCCATACCGGCAATATCGAATGTGAGGACTTCCGGGGGTGCGGTATTTACAGTGTGTGGGTATCGCAGAGGAAGGGTTTCTCCCCGTTCCATCCGGCTCCGGTCGAGTACGGCGCAGCTCTCGATGAGCGGATTGTACAGTTCTGCTGCTATCCGGTAAGTAGCACTTTCAGAGGCCCTTCCGCTGTGGAGAGAAATGAGGTAGAGACGTGCGGTTTGAATCAGAGACTGTTCTGTTACCTGCTCCGGTAGTGCGGTTTTTACCGCTTCGCGGGCAGTCAATGCTACAGGGTCGGTTACTCCCGGTTTATAGGTGATTTCGATAGCGAGGTCCCATGAAAGGTCTCCCCCGGAATACGGTCGGTCCTGTATCGGGTCTGTGATGCAGGTAGTATCCTGGGTGACAGGGTCGGAGAAGAGTTCTTTAGCGAGCTCGGGAGAAAAACCGTCCACCCCTTCGACGATATAGACATCGGCAGCCGTTACTGCTGATACTGACGGGAATTGAGTGCACAGTCGTTCGCACACTCTGTGCCCCCTGCCGTCTAACGACGGGTTTTTAAAATATACCTCTATCCGCATAACAACAGATCATACCACATCACTTTCTCAGACCGCAATCCGCACGCTCAAAGACTTTACATCATTACCATTCTAGGTAATAGTAGTAAGCAGGGAGGGGACCTCTGTTAGATTTCACAAGCTGTTTCGAAAACGGGGCAGTGTGCAATCTCAAAAGTCTCGAAAAGTTTGCAGCCATACACGAGCTTATAGAAAACGTCTCAGTGTTTCATGACGTGCACAATCTTCATGCATTCGAAGAAGAGGTCGTGCGGCGTGAAAGGGTGCAGTCTACAGGAATCGGACGCGGTGTGGCTGTCGCTCACGGTGTATGCAGGGATGCCCGCAATATTATCCTCGGATTGGGTATCTCCGAGAAGGGGATCGAGTTCGAATCTATCGACAAGAGACCGGTCCATCTTCTCTTCCTTATTGCGAATCCTCCCAATTGTGAGGAGGAATATCTCATTCTTCTATCTGCTCTGGTGAAATTGGTAAGGAACAACGGATTTCGGAAGAGACTCCTCGAAGCTTCTTCCACGGAAAAAGTGCAGTCAATACTCAATACCGCGTTTTGCAGACAGGCAGCGGAAGAGAAGAGAGCGTACGGGTATACATCTTAGGCGCCGAGATGAAGGCTAATACTCACATGTTCCAAAATTGACGGAGCTTATCGAGCAGTTTTTGTTCGGCCTGTTCTACCAGTCCGTCCTGAATTGCAAGTTCATCCAGGATCTGAAGAATGGTCTCCTGCGTTTTCTCATTGGTAATATCCCCGGCCAACTCCCAGAACGTCTCTTCATCATGGACATCGTTCTCGAAGCGTTCGAGCTGAGCATCAAAGTCGTCGAACTGAAAAGAGTCGATTATATCGTCCAGTTCGGATAGTTCTTCCCGCTCGATCGAGCCTGCTGCAAGGATGATGTTCTTGATACAGCCGGCAAGAAACATTCTTTCGTCATCCGATAATGATTGTACATTCATAGTTTTACCTCTTTTTTTATAATCCTGGAAAATCCAGGGTAGCAAAGTAGTCGTCTACTGTTTCCGCCCTTCTAATCTGCCGGACACTTCCGTCATCTTTGAGGAGCAGTTCGGCGGACCGAAGTTTCCCGTTGTAGTTGAATCCCATAGCATGACCGTGGGCCCCCGTATCGTGGATGGCGATCAGATCACCTTCTTCGATATCGGGTAGGGTCCGATCAATGGCAAATTTATCATTATTTTCACATAGAGATCCGGTTACATCGCAGACCGTGTCTGAGGGGGCGTGTTCTTTACCGAGTACTGTAATATGATGATAAGCACCGTACATGCCGGGCCGCATCAGATTTGCCATGTTGGCATCCAATCCGATAAAGGTTTTATAGGTGTCTTTCCGATGAATGACCCGGCTGATAAGATACCCATAGGGGCCGGTAACCATACGTCCGCATTCCATGACGATCCGTATCGGATCGAGACCGTTTTTCACAATACTTTCTTCATACGCTTTTTCGACACCCCTGCTCACCCGCTGCATATCAACCGGTTCCTGGTCCGGTTTATACGGGATTCCTATGCCGCCGCCTAGGTTGATCATTTCGAAAGTAATCCCGGCACGATCTTTTACTTCCGCGGCAAGATCAAAGAGGATCTGGGCTGTTTCGACAAAGTAATCGGGATTGAGCTCATTCGACGCGACCATTGTGTGCAGTCCGAACCTTCGTACTCCTTTCTGCTTGAGTGTTTTGTATCCTTCTATTACCTGGTCTCTGGTAAAGCCGTATTTTGCATCCTCCGGGTCGCCGATAATCACATTGCCCTGTTTCAGTTTTCCCGGATTATAACGCAGGCAGATGAGTTCCGGGAGCCCCGCGTGCTCCTCTAAAAACGGGATATGGGTAATATCGTCGAGATTAATAATTGCACCGAGTTCTCTGGCTTTCTTATATTCCGCTGCCGGTGTGTCATTAGAGGTAAACATAATTTCTTCACCGGGAAATCCGACCCGTTCCGAGAGAACAAGTTCAGGAAGCGATGAGCAGTCCGTTCCCATCCCTTCTTCTTTGAGTAGAGAGAGGATATACGGATTCGGAAGTGCTTTAACGGCAAAAAAGTTCTTAAAACCGCCCGGGACCCATTCAAAGGCCCTGTAGAATTTGCGGGCATTCTCTCGAATTGCTTTCTCATCGTAGAGATGAAAAGGGGTCGGGTGGTCTTTTACTATGGATTCCACCATATCCTTTGAAAGGGGAAATCTTTTTTCTGCCATTGCTCCTTCCTTGAAATCTCCTCTGTTTTTATGACAAGTTAGAAAGAAGAACGATAAAAGTCAACCGATGTTTGTGTGGCCCGGGACCATTGATTGACTAATAGAGTGAGTAAAAGTAATGTAGGAGAAGATGCAAGGAGGCCTCCTATGCAGGACGGAAAGGGTGTAAAACAATTTTGGGACTCTATTGAACGTACGGTGGGTGAAAAAATAGAAAAGTTTGCACTCGGGGAACTAAAAGGCGGATTTCGCGGCCTCCCGCCTGCTACGGTGGGGATGTTTTTTGCAACGGAAGAGGGGTTTTACTTCCATACCCAGCCGAAACAGAGCTGGTTCGATTCTGTACTCCGGAATGTCCGCTCCAAGAAGAAGAATGATGAACATGCACTCCTCTTTCGGGTCCCGTTTCATGCTATTGCAGAGGTAAGAATCCATGTTGAATACTCGTTTCTCAAACGGCTCTTCTCGCAGAACATTCTGCCGGTTACGATCAGCTTTACAAATGATGAAGGAGAAAAAGAAAAGCTTACGTTTTCTCTTATGTCCGGGACCGGGGGCGATGAGCTGATTGCCTACGTCCAGGCGAGTTTACCGGGTAACTCTTCATGATCCGGTTCGACAAGGTAACCATCAGATTCAACGGCAAGACCGTCGTAAGTGATTTCTCTCTTTCGGTGGAGCAGAATGAGAAGGTGGTCCTCTATGGTGATTCGGGAAAGGGAAAGACGACCCTCTTCAAGACCATACTCGGGTTTGTTCCCGTATCCGAAGGGACAATTACGGTCAACGGAATCCCGGCCACTTCCAAGGAGAGCTGGAATATCCGTAAACAGGTGGCATACATCCCCCAGAACAGTGATATCGGGGAGGGGAGCGTAAAGGGGATCATCGATCTGGTTTTTACACTCCGGGAAAACAGCGGGATAGCGCCGAGGAGAGACGAAGTGCTTTCCCTGTTTGATTTTTTTGAGCTCGCACCGGAGAAACTGGATATGCCTTTTGAAGATCTCTCAGGAGGAGAGAAACAGCGTGTTGTCATTATCACATCACTTCTGTTAAAACGAAATATATTCCTTCTCGATGAAATCACCTCTGCATTGAATGAACGGATAAAAGATAAGGTGATCGAATACTTTCTTTCTCATTCCGGGTGGACCATTTTAGCGGTTTCTCACAATGCACAGAAATGGGAACGGGAAGGGGTCAGGCTGGTAAGCCTGGAGGCGTAGCTATGGATGCGGCACTCGATATTTCGTTCGGCTCTCTTGCACTCTGTTTTGTCCTTCTGCTCATTCCGCTTGCTGCTTCGGTCCTGCTCAAGCTCGGCCTCGTAAAATCGCTTCTCGTAGCAGTGGTCCGTTTGGTGGGGCAGCTGCTTCTTATCGGCCTTTTTCTGCAGTATCTGTTCGGTCTCGACTCTACCCTGCTAAACATCGTGTGGTTCGTCATTATGGTAGGGGCCGCAACGGTCACAATAATCAAGCGGAGCGGGCTCAATGTGATAATGCTTCTTTTCCCCGCGTTTCTCTCTCTTTCTCTGGCAGGATTCGGCGTCCTTCTCTTTTTCAACGCGTTTGTGGTACAGCTCGATAACCTTTTCGAGGCAAAATACTTTATTGCCATCGGAGGCATGCTGTTAGGAAACAGTCTTCGCGGCAATATCATAGGACTGACCAATTTTTATGACAGCTTGAAGAGGAACGAGAATCGATATCTGTACGCCTTGAGTACCGGTGCGTCCCAGGTAGAAGCTATTGCCCCGTATTTCCGCAAGAGCGTTTCGCAGGCCCTCTCTCCGATTATCGCTACTATGGCAACCATGGGGATCGTGTTTCTCCCCGGTATGATGACCGGACAGATTATCGGAGGCTCTTCCCCTCTGGTCGCCGTCAAATATCAAATAGCTATTATGATCGCAATTTTTACCGCAGTGACGATCAGTATTATCACGACTATTTTTTTGACTGTACAGTTTAGTTTTCTCGAAAATGGTATACTGAAAAAGGAGGTTTTCAGGAAACAGAATGCATAAAAAAAATCTATACTTTCGGGTCTTTATCATACTCTCGCTCTTTATTATGTCTGCTTCGCTCTCGTTTGCCGGGGGGAGCAGCGAACAAATGCCGGAGGAAAACACCGGTGAGCAACAAGGTTCGAGACAGAAGGAGGCCGGCTCTCAGCAGGCCCCTGCCTCTCTCGACCGGACAACCATCACCAGGGCCAAACATCTCTCCATTGAGTATTTCGACGGCTATAAAGTGCTCACCGTAACCAATCCGTGGCAGAATTCCGACAGGACATTTGTCTACGTGCTCTATCAGCACGGGAACCAAAAACCGGAGGGGTATGAGAACGCCGTGTTTGTCGAGGTCCCTGTCCAATCGATGGTGACAATGTCGACTACTTATATCGCCTATATGGAAACCTTGGGCGTCCTCGATGCACTTGCCGGTGTGGATAACTTTCAATTCATATACTCCCAGCAGGTAAGAAAGATGATCGACAATGGAGACTTGGCGCAGGTGGGAAGCGGCCCGGAGGTGAACGTCGAGCTGCTCTATGAAATGGAACCGGATGTTATTATGACCTACGGACTGGGAACACAGTGGGACACCCATCCCAAACTGATCGAAGCGGGTCTGGATGTGGTGATCAACGCGGAACATACCGAATTGACACCGCCGGCACGGTCCGAGTGGATTAAGTTCATTGCCGCCTTTTTCAACAAAGAAGAAGAAGCAAACCGTATTTTCCAAGAGATGGTCGATCGATACAGTTCCATGAGGGAGATGGCGGGAGGAGTTGAAGAAAGACCTACTGTCCTGAATAACGCTCCCTATCAGGGAAGCTGGTGGGTTGCCGGAGGCAGAAGTCATGCCGCCCGTCTTATCGAAGACGCCGGGGGGGATTATCTCTGGTCCGACACCGAAGAAGAAGGCAGCCTGATGCTCGACTTCGAGGCGGTGTTCGAGAAAGCGGTGGACGCGGATTACTGGATAAATCCGGGAACGTGGGGAAGTCTCGACGAGGCGTTGGCGGAAGATTCCCGCTACGCGGAGTTCAAGGCGTTTCAGGAAGGCAATGTATACAACAACAACCGCCGGATGAACGAATACGGTTTCAGCGATTACTGGGAGTCCGGTGTTACCAATCCGGATATCATAGTAGCGGACCTTATCAAGATCTTTCACCCGCAGCTGCTTCCGGACCACGAGCTTGTCTATTTCCAAAAACTGGAGTAATATACTGGTCCATCCGCTCTATGAGGCATAAACAACAACCTGATCCCGATAAAAGCTCACCATTACGGATTGTCCCCTTTCTGTTTTTAGCAGTACTGGGGTTCCTGTTCTTTCTCGATATTTCTGTAGGTTCGGTGACGATCCCCCTCAAACAGGTCGTTTCAATTTTATTCGGTGGAGAGGGAGAGAAAGCCTCCTGGGAGAAAATAATCTTCCTCTTTCGGCTGCCGAAAGCGGTAACAGCGGTACTTGCGGGCGCCGCGTTATCGGTAAGCGGACTCCAGATGCAGACCCTGTTTCGAAACCCTCTCGCCGGCCCGGCCATTCTCGGTATCGGGGCCGGAGCGAGTCTCGGTGTTGCCCTGGTAGTACTTACTGCCGCCTCCGGCGGAGGGGCGGCGTTCCTGACCGGGCTCGGTCTGGGAGGAGATATGGGAATCGTTGCCGCGGCAAGTCTCGGTTCCGGTTTGGTGCTGCTGCTCGTTCTTCTCGTGTCCAAAAAAGTACAGAGTGTTATTACCTTACTCATTCTGGGCATGCTGTTCGGCTACGCGACCAACGCACTGGTCAGTGTGCTCATCCACTTCAGTGTGGCTGAGAAAATACACGCCTATATCTCCTGGACGTTCGGCACATTCAGCGGGACTACCTGGAGCCAATTGCGGGTGTTCATCCCCATGCTCTCGGCCGGTCTTGTGGCAACACTATTTGCGGGAAAGACCTTGAACGCGCTCCTCTTAGGAGAGGAATACGCGCGCAGTATGGGTTTGAGAATCGAACACGCGAGGATCATGCTCATCATTACCACTGCACTGCTCACCGGTACGGTAACCGCGTTCTGCGGGCCGATCGCCTTTCTCGGTGTTGCCGTTCCCCATCTCTGTAGGAGTCTCTTCAACACGACCGATCACCGAGTACTGCTTCCCGCTTCCATCGTTGTAGGCGGCATTCTTGCTCTGCTCGCGGACCTCATATCCCAGCTGCCCGGAAGTCAGAACCTGCTGCCGCTTAATTCGGTGACCGCCCTTATCGGTACACCGGTCATTGTGTGGATCATCCTGAGAAAACAGAACCTGCGGGAGACATTTACCTCATGAGCCGCTGTATATTGCGAACCGATCAGCTTACTATCGGATATTCCGCTCAGGGAAGGAGTGAAGAGCCTTTTATCGTTTCCGAAGAGATCAGTTTAAGCCTCTGCGAGGGGGAGATAATCTGTTTGATCGGACCGAACGGGGCGGGAAAATCGACCCTTATCCGGACAATGGCGGGGCTGCACAGTCCGCTTTCGGGGAAAGTGGTCCTTCATGAAAGTGATATCACCTCGTACAAACCAAAAGAGCTGGCAAAATGCGTCGGAATCGTCACCACCGAGCGGGTCAATATAGGGATGTTTACAGGGAGTGCACTCGTTTCATTGGGCCGCTTTCCCTATACGGACTGGACCGGAAAGTTGAACGATGAGGACAAACGTATAGTCGATGAGTCTCTTGCCCTGGTTGGGGCGGACTCACTTGCTTCCCGTAATGTCGGGCACATGAGTGACGGGGAACGGCAGAAGGTGATGATTGCCCGGGCATTGGCCCAAGACCCGCAGATCATCATTCTTGACGAACCGACCGCGTTTTTAGACCTGCCGAGACGGGTCGAGATAATGGGCTTATTAAAACGGCTTACCAGAGAGACCGAAAAAGCGGTCCTCCTCTCTACTCATGATCTCGATCTCGCCCTTCAGGTAGCTGATACGATCTGGCTCATTTCGGAGAGAGGGGAGATAACCACCGGTGCCCCCGAAGATCTCGTCCTATCCGGTGCGTTCGAGAAGATTTTTGCAGGTCCGGGAGTGGAGTTCGACAGGAGGCACGGCACATTTCTCATCCACCGCACCTTCCGGGGCGAGGTTGCCCTTTACGGAGACGGGCTGGTCAAGGTGTGGACAAAAAAAGCGCTGGAACGGGAAGGGTACAGGGTTGCCTCTTCTTCGGCCGCCCCGGTGGCGGTGGAATGTGCTGGTGAGGGGGGGAGCTGGACCCTGGTCCGGGGAAGCAGACGCATGAGGTATCATACGATTTATGATCTGCTCCGGGGTATTGCGGCAGGGTTCCAGGAAAAATAGAATGAGGTTATAATACCTTCCAATGAAAGAGAGTAAACAATTTGAAGCAATCGACGATCTTGTCCATCTCTCCTTTTTTGTCGAGATCGGCAAGGCCATCGTCTCGGCACGGAGTATCAGGGAGATCATCTACCAGGTAATGGACAAGGTGGGGATGATTTTTGCTCCCCGAAACTGGTCTCTTCTGTTGTTAGACCCGAAGACCGATGAACTGGTGTTCAAAGTGGTTGTCGGAGAAGCATCGGAGAAACTGGAAAACAAACGGATATCTAAGAGCGAGGGGATTACCGGCTGGATCGTCGAAACCGGACAGCCCGCCATCATAGAAGATGTCACCAAAGACAATCGGTTCAGCAACCGGGTCGATAAAATGACCGGGTTCAAGACCACTTCCTTGATCGGTGTCCCCCTTAAAACGGACAAAAAAGTACTCGGGGTAATTGAGCTGGTCAATAAAATAAATGATGAGCCGTTTACCCCCCTCGAGCTCAAGATTCTCTCTTCAATCGCCGATTTCGCGGCTATTGCGATTGAACGTGCGTTCTACATCCGGGCAATTCAGAAAATATCCCGGATGGACCACCTTACCGGTGTGCTGAACCGGCGGAGTTTCGACATTATCCTCAAACAGGAAACGGAACGGTGCTCCCGGTATCAGAACGAGCTCTCCGTCCTGCTTATAGACATCAATAAGTTCAAATCGATCAACGATACCTACGGCCATACCACCGGTGACGAGGTGCTGCGGGACTGTGCAAAACGGATCAAACGCAACGTACGGAAAGTCGATTTCGTTACCAGGTACGGCGGGGATGAGTTTGCCGTCATCATGCCCAACACATCGGAAGATCTTGCTGTACTGGTAAAAGAGCGTATCCGGAGTGATATTGAAAAAAACGAAGAAGACGGAGAGCTCCCTGACTACTCGGTCAGTATAGGGGTGCACACATCCGGTCCCGACGGAGTATTCGATATCCTTGATAAAACAGACCAAAAATTGTACCGGGAGAAGGACAAGCAGGAACCTCTTTCAGTACAGGAAAACCTCCTCGATTTCTTGGCTGATGAGGAACGGGAGCGGGAGCAGGAGCAGGAAAGCCAATGATCAATCCCCGTTACCGTAGGTAATTCCGGTCAGTTTCTGAATTGCATCCGCTAATGTTGTGATACGGTCCTTCTGCTGTGATGTTTCGTGATCGTAGGCGTAGGACTGGGTAAACTCGTACAGCTCACGATCGAGGGTGTTCCATCGGTCCTGCTCTATGGAAAGAGTCACTGATAGCCACTCTCCTAGCTGTTTATTGTTAAGTGTTTCTTCCGCCATATCGAGTATCCGGGGCAGGTGGAAGAGACAGAACCCTTTTGAGTTATTGAAAGCGGCTCTGAACTCCTCATCCTTTTTCCACAGGTACACGATAGTAAACGCGTATCTGGCCAGGGTGTTGTCGATTCTGGTACAGATCATACAGCTCCGTACCGCTTTCGCGCACCGGTCCCGATAGGTTCGGAGGGCCTCTTTGAGGCTTTTTTTATTCTGCAGCAGCCCTTTTACCGTCCCATCAGTTGCAGCATTCTCGGCCTGTTTTGCCAGTTCTTTCCGCGGTTTATCGAGCAGTTCTTTCCGGCGGTGCACATGGGTGTTGGTCATGAGGCCGAGACCATGCCGGTTTTCCCTTGCATCGAATAATTTCCGGTAATGAGCGGGACAGAACCCTGTTTCGTTTACCTGGACCCGCATCTCCGGGTTCATAATGGAGCTTCCCAAAAAGAAGTTGATATAGTTTTTTTCCGCTTTGGCTTCCAGGAGGCAGAGCGGACATTCGGTCTCTTTTTTATACGCGTCCCAAATGGGAATTGTCTCTAATTGGTATTTCATCGAGCCCCCATACTAATGGATCCTGACCGCCGGAGCAACACCCTTGCTGCTATTGCCTTTACACTGAAAATACCTTATTTTTTTAGTAAGCATGAACCGACGATTGGACCTGACCACAGGTGATATAAAGAGTCTCATTTTCAAACTTTCCATTCCGGCGAGTATAGGGTTTTTTTTCAACACCATGTTCAATGTCGTGGACACATACTTTGCAGGCCATATCTCTACCCGCTCTCTTGCTGCTCTGAGTCTCTCATTTCCGGTTTTTTTTCTCATTATCTCTTTTGGAAGCGGGTTTTCCACAGGTACTACAGCCCTTATTGGAAATGCTCTCGGGGAGGGTGCCGAAAACGAAGGACGAAGTTTTGCCGTGCAGGGGCTGGTATTCGGCTTTTTTTTCTCACTTGTTCTGGCAGCTGTAGGCTATCTCGCTTCGCCCTTTCTTTTCAGGGTGCTCGGAGCGGAAGATGCCTATCTCGAAGAGGCCCTCCGCTACATGCGCACGATATTTCTCGGCACTACATTCTTTTTTCTCAACTACATGTGCAACGCAGTTCTGACGGCTCTTGGAGACACGAGATCGTTTCGAAATTTTCTCATAATAGGATTCGGATTGAACTGTCTTCTCGACCCGCTCTTTATTATGGGGTGGTTCGGAATGCCCGAGCTCGGTATCCGGGGTGTAGCACTGGCTACGGTGATCATTCAGGCAGGCGGTATGGTGTATCTGTTCGTACGGGTATCAAAATCGGGACTGCTCGATAATGTGCGTTTACAAGAGTTCATTCCCGATATCAAAAGGTGGAAGGCCGTTTTGGGGCAGGGAATACCTGCAAGTCTCAACCTGCTCACAATCGCCGCGGGCATCTTTGTGATTACTTACTATGTAGGCAGATTCGGTCCCCAAGCTGTTGCCGCGTACGGCACCGCCGTAAGGATCGAACAGATTGCACTTCTCCCTTCACTCGGGTTCAACATTTCGACCTTGACCCTCGTTGCACGCAACTCCGGGGCCGGTTCTTATGAACGAATCTGGGAGACGTTGAGGAAAACGATGAAGTTCGGTGCATTCATTATGCTCTCCGGGGCGGTGCTCGTATTTGTATTTGCAAAACCGGTCATATCCCTTTTTACCGATGATCCTGCTGTTATCGAGATCGGTACTCTGTATCTTAAAATCGACGCATTTGTACTGTATGCCTATGTCCTGCTTGGCATTCATGTCTCAACACTGCAGGGTATTAAAAGACCGGTGTTTCCTGTTATAATCGGGATATATCGTCAAATCCTCGCTCCACTGCTCGTGTTTTATCTCTTGACCGAGACGGCAGGAATGGGAATCGCTGGAGTTTGGTGGGGAATCCTGATTATTACGTGGAGTGCGGCTTTTATCGCCCTCTTTTTTGCCCGCTCTACATTAACAAAGGAGACAAAAACAGGGCAGCTTCGAATTTGACTGATTTCATGGATTTAAAAAGAAAGAATATCATTACATCGGGGCGTGATATCCTCGCCTTTTTTCTTTTCACCGGAATTATCGTTGTTCTGTTGTGGATCGGAACGAGTCAATTGGGATATAACTGGCAGTGGTACCGGGTCCCCAAATACCTCTACACGGTGAAGGAGGGTACCTTTTATCCCGGCCGGCTGTTACAGGGAGTTGCGTTAACCATAAAGATATCAGTAACCGGCTTGGGCCTTTCGTTTTTGTTTGGTCTGGTGACAGCTCTGCTGCGGCTTTCCCATTCAGTGACAGGGAGAGCGCTCTCCCGAGTGTATTTGGAGGCAATACGGAATACGCCGCTTCTCATCCAGCTTTTTTTTATCTATTTCGTCGTTTCACCTATCATTCAAATAGGTCCATTTTTTTCTGCGGTATTGGCACTCAGTCTTTTTGAAGGTGCATACGCGTCCGAGATCATTCGAAGCGGTATTGTCTCTATCCCTAAAGGACAATGGGAGTCCGCCTACAGTCTCGGCTTGGGGCTGGTGAATACCTATCGGTTCGTCATCCTTCCCCAGGCGTTCAGACAGATTCTTCCCACCTTGACCAGTCAGGGTATCTCATTGATAAAGGACTCAGCGCTGGTGAGTACCATCGCAATCTATGATTTGACAATGCAGGGAAGAGCTATCGTATCAGAGACTTTTCTCGCCTTTGAAATTTGGTTTACTGTGGCTGCAATTTATCTTATTCTAACACTTACCCTTTCTATGGTCGTACATATTCTCGAATCACGTTTTTCGGTCAGGGAGAGTCAGGTGCGAATATGAAAAAGCTCGGTAATACGATAATCGAAGTCCATAATCTTCATAAAACCTATCCGAACGGAGTAAAGGCACTCGTTGATTTTTCCGCTGCGGTGCGGCAGCGGGAAGTCGTGGTGGTGATCGGCCCTTCCGGTTCGGGTAAATCAACATTTCTCCGCTGTTTGAATGGTCTCGAGGAACGGGACAGCGGGGAGATCCTCATTGACGGAATCCCTCTCGACGATTCTAGGAAAAATCGTCTGGAAATCAGAAAAGAAGTAGGTATCGTATTTCAGGCATTCAATCTCTTTCCCCACATGACAGTGCGGGAAAATATCAACCTTGCCCAGCGGTATGTCCGTAAAAAGAGCAAACAAGAGTCTGATGAAACGACCGCCGAGATTCTGAACAAAGTCGGTATTACCGAAAAAATGGACAGCTATCCCGGACAACTGAGCGGAGGCCAGCAGCAGCGGGTCGCTATCGCCCGGGCGCTTGCCATGCGGCCTAAAATAATGATGTTTGATGAAGCCACGAGCGCCCTAGACCCGGAAATGGTCGGGGAGGTGCTCGATGTGATGAAGGAACTCGCCCATGAGGGTATGACCATGGTGGTAGTCACCCACGAAATGGGATTTGCCCGGGAAGTGGGCGACCGGGTCATCTTTATGGAGGAGGGAAGGGTCGTTGAAGATACCGATGTATCTACCTTTTTTACGAATCCGGAAGAAGAACGGACCAAGCTTTTTTTGACTAAAATACTATAATTTCCTTTACTTTTTTCTCCCCCCCTCGTTATACTTATAGTACTCATGATCTGAGGCATATATTAAGAATACAGAACTTTTTGATGAATTTCGTTAAAAAGTGTATGTGAAGGAGTGGATATGAGAAAAGTACTGTTTATACCGGTAGTGCTGCTTATCAGCTTTATTATTGTAGGCTGCGGCGGTACTGAAGGGGCAGGAGAGGCCGGGGTGACCGAACCGCAGACATCCCGTGAAGAGAGCCTTCTCGATACGATCCAGAAGCGGGGCACCCTCCGTGTCGGCATGTCTACGTTTGTCCCCTGGGCGATGAAGGACAAAAACGGAGAGCTCATCGGGTTCGAGATAGATGTGGCCCGCCGGCTGGCGGAAGATATGGGTGTTGAAGTGGAGTTTGTTCCCACAAAGTGGTCAGGTATTATTCCCGCGCTTCTTACCGGGAAATTCGATGTTATCATCGGAGGCATGGGTATTCGACCCGACCGTAACTACAAGGTCAATTTCACGATCCCCTATGAATACAGCGGCATGTCTATTGTGGCGCATCAGGAGCTCGCCTCCGGATACGATTCTCTCGAAGATTTCAACAAGGATGATGTGGTCATAGCTGCACGGATCGGTACAACAGCCGAGGAAGCAGCCAAGAAATTCATGCCTAACGCGGAACTGCGTCTTTTTGACGATGAATCGCAGGCGGTCCAGGAGCTTCTCTCCGGAAGGGCGTACGCGGTGGTCTCATCTGCCCCCATGCCCGCGTTTCAAGCTATAAAATACCCGGAGAGGCTGTTTTTACCCCTCGATGATACGTTTACCAAGGAACCGATCGGTTTTGCCATCCGGAAAGGTGATCTCGATCTGCTCAACTACTTCAACAACTGGATCCGGGTGGTCGAAGCGCAAGGATGGCTGATGGAAAGAAAGCAGTACTGGTTTGAAACAAGAGACTGGGAAGACCAGATCCAATAGAAAACAGGAGATCACTTCTCTTTTTTCTTCCGGGTCAAAAAAACGGCGGTTTACTCCTCTGGATGCGGTAATCATCGTCCTGCTAGCCGCGGCTGCGGTGTATATCTACTACCGCATCAAGGTAGGGCTGCACTACAAGTGGAACTGGTCGGTTATTCCGCAGTATCTCTTCCGCGTCAAAGAAGATACAGGCCGGCTGGTTCCCAATCTTCTTATCCAGGGGTTTTTGACAACGATAAAACTGAGCATATGGGCATCCCTGCTCGCCCTTATTATCGGACTGGTAATGGGTCTGTTCCGGGTAAGCCGGGTCCTCTTCCTGAAAATGGTAGGCAGGGTATACGTGGAGTTGGCCAGGAACATCCCGCCTCTCGTGCTGGTTTTTATTTTTTATTTTTTCATCAGCAGTCAGATAACGGCGGCGATCGGGTTAGATAATTTTATTGCAACACGGCCGGAACATGTTAAGCGGGTCATTACGTTTCTGTTCTCCCCGCCGGTACGATTCTCTTCGTTTCTTTCTGCAATTGTTGCGCTCGGTATTTACGAAGGCGCTTATATGACGGAGATTATCCGCTCAGGCATTCAGGCTGTAGATACGGGGCAGTGGGAAGCAGCATACGCATTAGGCCTCTCACCTTTCCGGAGAATGCAGAAGGTCATTCTTCCCCAGGCGGTAAAAAAAATACTCCCCCCCTTGGCCGGCCAGTTCATATCTACGATAAAAGATTCCGCTATTGTCTCAGTTATTTCGATCCAGGAGTTGACATTCCAAGGCATGGAGTTAATGGCTGCCACCTATTTGACGTTCGAGGTATGGATAACCATTACCGCCCTCTATTTTGCATTGACCTTCTCCTGTTCTTTTGCGGTCCAAAAGCTGGAGGGGCGCTTACGGCAGGTGGACTAACGTTTCGGGCTGTTTATCGATCCGTTCACTGGTGAGATGTTTCATCAAATAGAGCGCTTCCGCATAGTCTAGATGAGAATCGAAGAGGACCCGTTCTACCGAAGAAGCGCCTGTTATTACTCTTTCAACCAGCATATCAAGGTCTTTTCTCAACATGGTCTTCCCTCATGTTTCCTCTTTTCTAGTATCGACCAGTGATAAGAGCCTTATAAGAACAATCGGTTCCATTAATAGAGTTGGGCTAATAGAGTTCGACCCGCCGTTTCAATTTCTCTATCATATCGTAGAGATCCATCTTTTTATTTTGTAATGCCGTCTGTTTTGCTTCTGAATAGCGGAGTTTGACCATATCTTCCAATTCTCGTGTCAGTTTTTCAGTGAGTTCCTGAAACTCTTCGATATCCATTGCTTCTTCAATTTTTCCCATGAACCTCAACCTATCCTCGATTTCATACCATACTATATAGTGTATAGATGAAAATCAATAAGTCAAATAAAATAGAACCAACAGTATGGATGCCCACCGAGTAATAGACCTCGAAGAATTATCTCAATTTTTAAAAGAGAAACCTTCCCCGATCATTGAAACAGATTTGATTCGGGAATTCTTCCCGGATTTTCGTAAGCGGGGAATGTCGGAGATAAACGCGGAACTTTTCCGGGTCCATTTTATTCTCTATCACCATCTTTATAAACTGGAGCAGAAGCTTCGGATAGAGAAGAGGGACTATCGGATATTCATCAAAAATATATGGATTTACTGTTTTGAATATCCGCCTCCCCAACGGTGCTCATATCTTGATGAAACCAATGTGCAATTCTGCAATAAACCGGCTTTAAACCAAAGCGGCCGGTGTATTCCTCACTATGCATTGGAAGAGATGATCCGATTAAAAGGGGAAGTAGAACCGCAGGACATTCGGGCGTTTTATCTGAACAGAGACAATATCAACTCGATCGATGAAAAATCACTCGAACACATGCTCAAAGACACCTTCCGAGGGGTACAGTATTTTCTGAAACATTATGACGAAATCGATGAGGCTCTGGAGTTCATGAGTCTGGATATGGATTTCTCTCTGTCCAGATTAAAACACCGATACCGGTTTCTTTCTAAAAAGTACCATCCGGATCTCAACGCGAAGAACGAATTTCTCTTTAAAAAGCTCACCCGTGCCTACCGGGTCCTTTTTAACTTTCGACATAGCTATACTTGACATTACGCAGTTTTTATCGATATGCTTTGTACAAGCGAGGGGGTGTAGCTCAGCTGGCTAGAGCGCGTGAATGGCATTCACGAGGTCACGGGTTCGACTCCCGTCACCTCCACTAGTGCTGAATTATGAGTGATAATCAAAATCCGAATAAAGAAGGCATCTTCTCAGGTGAGATGGACCCGGATATTGCTGAACTGATCGGGGTAGAAGAGAACGAAGAATCTGAGGGCAAGCCTGATTTCGATGATCTCTTCGGCGATGGTGAGAAACCCGAGCAGAAGGCGCCGGAAGAAATAGATTTAAAAAAAGAAAGATTCCCCGAGATCACCCGGTTCGAGGATAAGCCGAAGCCCATTTTTCAGAACAAGAATTACTACAAGCAGGTTCTTGCCGGAGAAGGGGATGAGTCCAAAAAACTGCACGAACTCCTCTCCAAGTTTCTCAAAGCTGAAGATCCGAAAGATCGGTCCATGTACCGCAGCAAGCTCATTCCCGCGTACTGGAATTTGGCCCAGCGGATTGCTTCCAAAGTATACACCGATATTCCCCAGCCTAAACTGATCACATTCCGCTTCGGTGCCTTGCTGCCGACCATCATTACCCAGGAACAGAGAATCATGCTCTCCAAGATTATCCTCGAGAACGACACCGGAGAACCGTTTCACTATATCGATGAGTGGCTCAAGATGGTTGCCCAGGGAAGGGTCTCCACTTCGGCAACAGATGAGACCAAGACGGTCAAGAAGAAAAACGACAATCAGAAGGTGTTTTCGCAGCTGGAAAAAGCGAAAGGTCAGCGGGACGTTCAGATGGGACTGGTCAAAGGTAAGGTCGTGGATATGGAAAATCTCGAAGACCAGTTGAAAGAGAATGTCGCCACCCTGGTAAAACATGAGAAGCGTCCCGGTATGGGGGACCTCAAAGATGCTTTTTCCGCTACCCAGAAAGACGCGCTCAACGAGTGTATGGAAATATTGCGGAAACTCAGTTCAATGGACCGGGAGTTGAACGGTCTCTATAAGGACCTCGAGGGAGCAATTGAAAAGTACAAGGAGCTCGAAGAGAAGGCCAACGAGCTGGGGGATATAAGCAACGTAGACAGTGAAAGTATTATCAGCGAGTTCAATACCATCAGACAGATGGCCAAACTGTGTGTGGGCAGACAGGGAAACCACCTTCCTATCCTCATGAAGCAGTACTTCAGGGCCAATCTTCCCGATATCGGCACGAGAGAGAATGTCATAAAAGAGATGGCGGCTATCGAAGAGATCGATCCGGGGCTGTTCCAGCGGACCTTCAAGCGACAGACCAACAGAATCGTCCCCCATGTCATTCTCGTTCCCTGTTACGGAGATTACGGAATCTGCTGGGAGCCGTTCGAACGGTTCAACAGAGCAACCAGCCGGGGAAGACTGGCCATACCGATGTACCCGAAGGACCTTCGCACCGCCGTACTGTACGCGGTGGCTGACCTGCGGTGGCAGGTTGCCAAGGAGAAAGCTCAGCATTACTGGATGGAAGAGGGGCTTACCGGAAAATATTATCAGTGGTTTACCGATAAGAAGATGAGGGGAGATGTCCGGGTCTCATTTATCGAAGATTATATCCTCTGGATATTGAAGGAAAGCGAGGGAACTCAGAAGCTCGACCGCGAAGTAAGGGGAGTTTTCTGGCGAAACATCCCATTCCCCCAAGACATCAAAGACAAACTGAAGAACCGCGGTTTCGTATACAGCGAGCTGTATAAAAAAGATGCCAATATCGCCATGTCGGACGGTTATTAAGACTCTTATTAAGAGCTGCTGCCTACTTGCCTTTCTTTTTGAATATCGGATGAAAATATTTCTCCATATCAATTTTTGTAGAGATAAACTTGATCAGTTTATGATATACGAAGAAAGACCCGACAATTGCACCGAAGAAAACCAGAATGACTGCAACGGTTGTCACTCCCTGGTTCGCGTTTTCCATCGGTATCAGTGAGATCAAAAATAATCCTACGAAAATAAAAATCATCATCATTATAAGATTCACTACCGTAGCTCCTATAATGAAGAGAGCAGTATTAACTTTCTTGTTCATGTTCATCCATCCCTTTCTGAAATATAATAGAGATTACCAGTATAATTCCCGATACCACGATACTGGCATCGGCAACGTTGAATACAGGCCACCTCTCTAAACCAAATATACCAAAAAACTTGATATCAATAAAATCCACCACACCGCTCGAGCGAAAAATTCTGTCAACCTGGTTCCCCAGTCCTCCCCCGAGCACACCTGCTATTGCCCACCGCTGCAGTCGAGTAAGCTCAGTAGTTCGAAAATAATAGACTACTAATCCGGCCATAATGGTAAGAGGAATGAGAATGAAGAGCATCGAACGGAGTGTTTCCGAAAAACCTCTTCCAATACTAAATGCTATTCCCAGATTACGGGTATGGACGATCCGCAGAAGACTGTCGAATGCAGAGAACCCGATTGTATGCAGTTCGATGGTGCGTATGATTATGAGTTTCGTAATTTGATCTGCAATAATGAGTACCGCCGTTAAAATAAACGGGTAGAATAGCTGTTTTCGTTCAGAGTCCACTACGTTCTCCTACAGTCCGGTTGGAACATCGATAAAGAATGTATCCAGTTCCGTCTCCTGTGCCGTTTTTTCTGCTACTCGGCGCACACCCCAGATTTCCGTTTGATAATGCCCCGCGGAAATGAGATTGAGTCCCCCCTCCTGACAGAAATGGTACACAGTGTGTGAGAGGTCGCCGGTAATAAACAGATCGAGATGTTCTCTTAGAGCATCCTCTGCTTCCATGGCCGCTCCTCCTGAGACTATCCCTACTGATTTTATTTTTTCAGGGCCGAAAGGAAAGATACCAAGACAATCTTCCCGAGTCAATCCGAGAAGGGGGAGCAGGTCATCGATTGTGCGTTCTGTTTTGAATACACCCTTACACCCTATTGCCGTACCCTTGTATACACCGAAAGGTTCTACCTGTTCCAGTTCGAGGGCTTTCGCAATTCCTGCGTTATTTCCAACTGTCGGATGCATGTCGAGCGGGAGATGGACTGCGTAGAGGGCGAGGTCCTCTTGTATAAGATAATGCAGTCTCTCGTAGAGGATACCCGTAAGTGGGGCCGGGGCCCCCCAAAACAGTCCGTGATGGACGAAGAGCATATCCGCCCCTTTTCCCGCGGCCCGCTCGAAGGTCGCCTGACAGGCGTCGACCGCAAAAGCGATGGTCGAAATATCTTTTTTGCGGCAGGCCACCTGGAGACCGTTTAAGGACGAGTCTGTTTTCTCGAGTTCTCCTATTTGAAGAAAACCGCGAAAATAGGTATCTACTTCTTCGATATGCATGGCCACATTATAAACAGAAGACCGTTTTTTGCAACCATTGCGATCGAATTCGGGCCCTACTGCCTGTCGAGGAGTGAGTCTAGGGCATCGTGGGTCTGCAGAAGCGATGTAACTACGGCCTCGGTTTCCTGACTCGAAGAGAATATATTCTCTAGGGATTTTAACCCGTCGGTAAGTGCTTCATTCTGTTCCCGTATCGCGTCGCTTATCATGAGCAGGTTGTTCCCGGTGTCCCGGATCATCTTGTTGTTGTCCTGAAACGTATTCTTGATTCCCTGGAACTGTTTCTGAAACTCGTTTAATTGAGAGAGAAAACTGTTCATGCCGGCGGTCAGTTCGTTTATTGAATTGCCGAACTCATTGATTGTAGCATCTATCTCTTTGGCAAAATCACCGGTTTTAGTGGCCAGATTTCGTACTTCGTTAGCAATGATTCGAAACCCTCTCCCGACTTCTCCTGCTCGGGCTGCTTCGATAGAGGCGTTAATGGCGAGAATATTGGTTCTGTCGGATACATCCTGGATTTCACCTGTAATTGAGAGGATGTTTTGTGATTTCTTTGCGAAGTCGAGAAACAAGTTGTTTATTTTTTTTGCATCCTCCGTTGTTTTTTCCACTTCAGTAACCTGCTCATCTATTCCTTCAGCCATGCTGCTGTTTTTTTCCTGTACGTTATTCATCATAGAGCTGATTTGCTCGGAGTTTTTTGTTGCACTTTCTGAAGTGGCCCGGATCTCTTCGAATGCGGTCACCACAGTCTCTAGAGAGTTTTTCATTCTTGTGAGATTCGAGCTGATGATATTCATGGAGTTCGATGTGATCGAGCTCAATACGATCCCTTTATTGTATCCCCCCGTAAATTTGGATATAGCGGAGGAGAAATTATCGAGCGACTCCTGTGAATAGGCTTGTGTGTTGTTATCCGACATAGTTTCTCTCCTGTTATTTCGCGTAAATTTCGTCTAAGTTGTCGATTCCGCATTCTAATGTCTCGAACCACTGCAGAAACCGTTTTACCGTTTCGCCAGTGAACAATGCGCCATGCTGTGGAGCGATGAGATCGATATCAAAGCGGGAAACGTATTCGACCCATTTTCGACATACGATGTTGGCGGTCATGTATCGCTTGTGAAACGGCTCCATAATGGCAAGATGTTCGTCGAAATCTTCTACGAACAGATACTGGTCTCGTTCGAATACGGCAGCACCGATATCACTCGAGAACAAGGTTTTAGAACCGGAATCATACAGGCTGTAATGACCCGCGGAATGAAGAAAATGTGTAGGAATGAATACGAGTTCGGCTCCGGAGCCCAGTTTTAGGGTGGATTCTTCCTCCTCAATTCCTTTAATTCTGTTTTCGTCTATGATGCCGAAATGGGGGAGAAACCGGATCCACAAAGAGGGTATATACACCCGGGCTTTCGTAGCACCGAGCCAGAGCGCGATACCCGAAGAGACATCGGGGTCTTGATGGGAGAAGATGATCGTGTCGATATTGTCTATGTTGATATACCTGCTTGCTACCGATACAACCCGGGCGAATAGATGGATACCGCCGGGATCGAGTAAGATCCCTCTTCCCCTGTCGATGATGAGAAACTGGTTCGTCTGCACTACCCCTTTCTTGTTTTCAGGATCTGCTCCGAGCCAGATAAACTTATGAGCGTCATCCTGATACAGTATCCTACCGTTAATATCTTCTTCTCTGATCATGGTCTTCTCTCCTCGCCGGTTCTTTCCCACCTATACTATAGTTGAGTGTACTCGAGTTGCAACCCTGTTGACTCTCCTGTAAATCTACCCGTAATATGAAAATCAGTATGGGAAAAATGATAGATGCTTCCCGGTGGGAAATACCCCTTCAGGAAGTATCGGTAACAATCGATCCCGCGGAGATTTCTTCTCTCCCCCCGGTGGACATACCTGAACAGATCGTTGGACAAGCCCGCGCTGTAGAGGCGCTGGAGTTGGGAACAGCTGTGAACGCGGCCGGATACAATGTGTTTGTCTCCGGCACCCCCGGTACGGGTCGATCTACGGCAGTAAGGCGGATCGTGACAGCCCGTAAACCGCAGAACAAGAAGCTTTTCGATATCGCTTACGTTTATAAT
>CAZKZZ010000025.1:0-30571 GCA_964557375.1 uncultured Spirochaetales bacterium
TCCGCACCACGGCTCCGGCCGGCATGTTCTCGATCAATTTCCTCACCGTGTCCTCCTCTGCCGTGTCTTCCTCTGCCGTGTCTTCCTCCGCGGCATTCCCCTCCGTACGGAAACGGCTCGAGACGGCCCTCCGGCATCTCGACCGGGCCCTCCGCTACGAAAGTGAGACGGTGGCAGTCAAGGAGATGAAAAAACAGTTCTGCGCCTACACAAAGGGCCTGCCCGGGGGCGCCGCTCTGCGACAATTAATTGTCCACGCAAAAACGGCCGATGATTATAAGAGAATAATTGGTGAATATATTTCTGATATTGACTTTACTTCGAGTTAATTCTACTCTAAGGCCGTGATATGAATTTTGTAAAAAGATTGTGTCACACAATATACAGCTTAGTGACAGCATGCTTTCGAAAAGCTGCCGGTCATCCGCTGCTCAAGAAAGTACTATTCATACTGAAATCCGTATATCATCACGCCTTAGCGAGCGCATCGCTTACGTACGTTCCGTTTACAGTGAGTATCATCATCCTCCTTACTATTGTCATGGCCGCCCCGATAGCCTCTTTGCAGACCGGGAAGCCCGAATCAAAGAATAAGAACGCGTCAATAGAAGGGTACCGTGTCTACCTCGATGACCGTGAGCTCGGCTACGTAAGGGACAGAGACGCGTTTAAGGAAATAACCCGTAATCTGGACCAAAAATACTTCTGGATAACCCGGGATACACTCTTCTGGAATCAGGTCAGCTTTCAGAAAACTACACTCGAAAATCCGTCTCTCTTTACAGGGAGCATCCAGGAGAGAATAAAGGTATATCTCGAAGAGCACGAAAAAGGGTGGTACATTCGGGTAGATAAACAAAATCTGGTTGCTCTCGAATCGAAAGAAGCGGCATTATCTGTGATCGAAACCATATTTGAAGAGTACACTCCGAAGGCGGGAGAAGAAGATGCAATTTCGATCATGGAAATCGGTATTGTAGAACATGTCGAAATCTTTCCCGCCATCGTGGCGAAAAAAGATATCGTCTCAGAAACTGATGCGCTGCACTATATCAAAAAAGGCACCCATGAACGCAGGAGCTATACGGTGGTGCAGAACGACACGATATGGGATATCGGCCGGAAGTTCGGTTTGAGTATGAGTGAAATCGAAGAGGCTAATCCGGATATCAATATTGAAAGAATATATCCCGGTGATGTGATCAACCTCATCGTTCCCAAGCCTTTTATTACGATCAAATCCAGGTATATGCATACCTACCGGCAGGCAATCCCCTATAAAATCCATATCATCTGGGATGATTCCCTCTACCGAACGGAAATGGTCAATGTCCGCCCCGGCCGGAATGGAACGGAAGAGATTACCTCTCAGGTAACGGCGGTAAACGGTAAGATCATTAGAGAAAACATAATGAGTGAGCGGACAGTCCATCCGCCGCAGACCGGCATCCTGAGAAGAGGAACACAGCGGACCCCCGATGATATTCTTGTATCTTCCGTTTTTCTGCCTCCCGGCAAAGGGTTGATAAGTTCTTATTTCGGGCCCCGATGGGGTGCTTTTCACTACGGTATCGATGTAGCGGTACCGGTAGGTACACCGGTCCATGCCTTCGAATCGGGAAGAGTCGTTTTTACCGGCTTCTTAGGAAGGTTCGGACGGACTGTGATCATCGAACACCCTGGAGGAATCATCTCTAAATACGGTCATCTCAATAAAATTCTTGTCGAGGTTGATCAATACGTAGCAGAAGCTACTTTGATTGCGTATTCCGGCAACTCCGGTTTCAGCACAGGGCCGCACGTCCATTTCGAGATCAGAGAAAACAACCGCCCTATCGACCCGCTTCCCTTTTTAAAAGCAAACCGGTAACAGCACTTCATCTCACGTATACATACCGGTGCCTCTTGACCTTATTCTCCGCCAGGTGATATATACACATGTGATACTCTCGAATGATGCGATTACGCACTCCTGCGGTGTAGCAGGAATCTTCTCCCCCAATCCGGCTGCAATTCCCGAAATGCTCTTCTACGCACTCTTCGCGCAGCAGCACCGGGGGCAGGAAAGTGCGGGGATTGCCTACCGAAAAGACGGAAAGACTGTCGCGTATAAAGACCTGGGAATGGTCTCCTCGGTACTGAATAAGTACCTCAACAAGCCGAGAGAATCGAACGCCGGGATCGGTCATGTCCGGTATTCTACCTACGGAGCGAGCAACCTGGAAAATGTACAGCCGATCGTTGCGGTGTGTAATAAAGGGGAGATCGCACTTGCTCATAACGGAAATATTTCAAATACGGCGGAATTGAAGGAACGTCTTTTCGCGGATGGATCGATCTTCCAGAGCACCTCAGATACTGAGCTCATGCTCCATTTGATTTCCCGCTCGAGACAGCGTGATTTCTACGATTCGCTTACCGAAACGCTTCAGCAGCTTCAGGGCGCGTACAGCCTCAGCATGCTGCACAACGATTCGCTTTTAGCGGTCCGCGATCCCCTAGGATTCAGGCCTCTGTACCGGGGAGAGAAAAACGGTACTACTGTCTTTGCCTCGGAAACGTGCGGTCTCGATATTCTCAACATAAAGAATTACCGGCCGGTCGAACCTGGCGAGATGGTGGTCTGCCAAAAGGAAGGAACCTATACAAAACGGTTTGCTCACTCGGATAAAAAACATCACTGTATTTTCGAATTGATCTACTTTGCCCGTCCCGACTCCATGGTTTTTGAAGAGTCGGTACATCAAACCAGGGAACGTATGGGTGCGGCAATTGCCGAAGAGGACACATCGGCCGGAGATATTGTGGTCCCCATACCGGATTCCGGAAATATTGCCGCACTCGGCTACGCGAAACGGTCCGGTCTGCCTTTCGAAATGGCTTTGACTAGAAATCACTATGCGGGCCGATCGTTTATTCTGCCTACTACGGCACAACGTGAACTGGCAGTCCGTATGAAGCTCCATCCGGTCAAAAGCGCTATCAACGGAAGACGGGTCATTGTAATCGATGACAGCCTCGTACGGGGAACAACCAGTTCGATTTTGGTAAAGATGCTCCGTGAGGCCGGAGCAAAGGAGATCCATCTGAGGCTGAGCAGTCCGGAGCTGAAATACCCCTGTTACTACGGTATAGATATACCGACGAGGGAGGAGCTGATTTCAAATCACAAGTCACCGGAAGAGATTGCCCGGCTCATCGGGGCCGATTCTGTCCGGTTTCTTACCATGGAACAGCTTGCCACCTGTGTTTCACACCCCGAAGATTACTGTTATGCTTGTTTTAATGGAAATTATCCACAGTGGGAGCAGGTATGAGCAAGAACGATAAGTACCGGGATGCCGGCGTCGATATCGAACGGGGAGACCGTTTCGTAGAGTATATCAAGGGGATCTCCTCTCCCGCAGTCTCCTCCTCCTTAGGAGGGTTCTCCGGCGGGGTAGAAATCGACACATCTTCTTATACCTATCCGGTCGTTTACTCTACCACCGACGGTGTGGGGACAAAACTGCTGGTAGCAGCTGCACTCGGCGATTTCTCTACGATCGGTATCGATCTGGTTGCGATGTGCGCGAACGACCTTTTGGTCTGTAATGTGATGCCGCTCAGTTTTCTCGATTATATCGCCTGCGGAAAATTAGATGAACAGCTGCTCGAAGCTGTTATGGAGGGGATCGTTAAAGGATGCGAGCAGGCCGGCTGTTCACTCGCCGGCGGGGAGACCGCGGAGCTGCCCGACCTCTACCCGGAAGGCGGCCTCGATTTGGCAGGCTTTTGTGTCGGTGTCGGGGAAAAGAGTAAGGTGCTCCCCAAAAAAGAGGAGGTCGAACCCGGAGACACGATTTTAGGTCTCCCTTCGAGCGGAATCCATTCCAACGGCCTGACCCTGGCAAGGAAGGTCCTTCCCTTTGAAGAGTACCCCGAGCAGTTCCGGGTCCTGCTCACTCCTACTAACATATACCGGCGGGAGCTCGAGTATATTCTCTCTCTCCCCGGAATCAGGGGTGCCGCCCATATTACCGGCGGCGGCCTGAAAGGCAATATAAAGCGGACCCTCCCCGATGCACTCATTCCCAGGCTGACTTGGGATTGGCCCGTACCGGAGATCTTTACAGCTATCCGGGAACGGGGTGATGTTACCGACAACGAAATGCGGACCGTCTTTAATATGGGCATCGGCATCGCTGTTATTGCCGCCCGAGCTCAGGCAGATTCCATAATCGAAAAGTGCTCTTTACAGGACATATCGGTCTTAAAAATCGGAGAATGCGGCCGTGGCTAATTGTGCTGTGTTTGCATCGGGGAACGGCTCTAACTTTCAAGCTGTTGCGGAGGAGGTACAAAAATCGGAACACAATGTGGTCTGCCTTATCTGCGACAATCCGAATGCATATGTCATAGAGCGGGCCCAAACATTAGGAATCCCGTACCATATCGTCCCGTACCGGAATCGAACTCGAGAAGAAGCTGAAAAGGAGATACTTTCGGTTTTGTCCGATTATGAGGTCGATCTCATCGTTCTCGCCGGGTTCATGAAACTGATTACTCCTACCCTTTTTGAACCGTACAAAGACCGTATCGTTAATATTCACCCCTCGCTCCTTCCGAAATACCCCGGGGCCCACGCTATTGACAAAAGTTACGATTCAAAGGATAAAAGATTGGGAATAACTATCCATCGAATCGACACCGGTATGGACACAGGTCCAATAATCCTGCAAAAATCATTTATAAGAAATGGAACTGAAACAAAAGAGCAAATTGAAGAAAAAATCCATACACTGGAGCATATCTATTATCCAATTGTAGTCCTTAATCTACTTGGAGCGGTTTCGTACAGAAGCGAGAGTAATCGTAGGAGGTGATGTTGAAACCACTTATCATTGGCTCAGGGGCGAGAGAACACACGATAGCATGGAAATTCTCAAAATCAAAACGGATTTCCGGCCTGTTTATTGCCCCCGGTAATGCAGGTACAGATGAATTGGGTGAAAATATACCTGAACTCGACATAACAGATGAAGAATCCGTAATCAGGACTATTGCAGAGAAGAAAATCAATTATGTCTTTATCGGCCCGGAGGCGCCTCTGGCAGCAGGTTTGGCCGACTGCATAAAAAATGAGAACATTCCGGTATTCGGCCCCGGAAAGAAAGCCGCGCAGCTCGAATCGAGTAAAACGTTTGCTAAACAGTTCATGGTCCGAAACAGGGTCCCAACAGCGGAGGCACGGGAGTTCAGCGACTCTTCGACGTTTGAACAGTATCTCTCGGGTAAAGCCGACGGCAGCACATTAGTAGTGAAAAAAAGCGGACTTGCCGGCGGGAAGGGTGTACTGGAATCCAGTGACAAAACGGCACTTGCCCAATTCGGCCGTGAGATATTGAAGGAAGACAGCCTCCTCGTAGAAGAGTACCTCGAAGGGTATGAAATATCCGTTTTTGCGATTACCGACGGAAAACAGTATATCGTTCTCCCCCCTTGTGCCGATTTCAAGAAATCGGGAGAGGGTGACACCGGGAAAAATACAGGCGGAATGGGTTCCATCTGCCCTGTGCCGGGGGTGACAAAAGCAATGATGGAAGAAATAGAAAAGGTGATTGTAGGACCGACATTTGCGGGGATGGAACAGGAGGGGCTTTCTTACAAAGGGGTCCTCTATTTCGGTTTAATGATAACCGAAAACGGCCCAAAAGTACTCGAGTATAATGTTCGGTTCGGAGATCCCGAAACCCAGGTTCTCCTTCCGCTTATAGGCTCCGATTTTGGAAATCTCATGGATGCGGTAGCTCATGAGAAATTGGACCGGTTTCCAATGCGGCTTTCTGACAAGTCCGCATTGGGTGTCGTCATTGCCTCGGAAGGCTATCCGGGTCCGTACAAAAAAAACGTTCCGATATTATTTCTCCCCCCTTTTAAAGATAATGAACTGCTTGTTTTCCACGCTTCTACAAAAATAGATGAAAACGGGACGGCGGTTACCGGAGGAGGGCGCTGTTTTACCGTAGTAGGGCTCCATGAAGATCTTCTCGACGCTCAGATTACGGCATATAAAGGGGCCCGGGAAGTCCGGTTCGAGGGGGCCTGGTATAGAAAAGACATCGGTAATAAATTCTTTTATTCGGCATAAATCCACGAGGCGAGGAAAATCGGACGGGCCGCACCACAAAACTTTTTCAAAACAGGCCCTGTTGTTTTCGAATCTCGTACATCAGGATGCCTGCGGCAACGGAAACGTTATATGAATCGACATGACCGAATGATGGTATTGAGATGATCTGGTCACACACATCTTTGACCCGTTTATGGAGTCCTTTCCCCTCGCTTCCCATTACTAAGGCAGTTTTTCGGGGAAAGGTTACCGTGGTAATCATCTCGCCCTTAAAACCTGCTCCATAGACCCAGAACTGCTCTTCTTTTAACTGCTCGATGGTTCTCGAAATGTTGACTACCGTTACGATCGGAACGAAGGCATCAGCGCCCGATGAGATTCTGGCAACTGTCTGGCTGTCCTTTGCCGATCTGCGCTCCGGTATGATGACCCCATCGACAGCGAGTTGATCGCAGGTCCTAATTACTGCCCCGAGATTATGAGGGTCCTGCAGTGAGTCGAGCAGCACGAGAAGAGTTTTCTCCTTGTTTCGGAGAGTCTCGAGAAGTGTCCGTAAATCCGTCGATGGTTTTGCCGGCGGGTTTTCGGTCTCGAGGACAAGCCCGCGATGTTTTGATTCGGGGACCATGGCGCTCAATTTTTGGGACGAGACCTGCACTACGGTACAGCCGAGCTCTCGAGCACGTTTTACGATCTCCTCTCCCTTTTTACCGATAGTGCCCGTGTAAAGGACCGCTTTCGCTCTATTCTTTTTTAAATATTCCTGTATCGTATTGTATCCGGTGATGTACATCTCACTCGTTTTTCGGCTTCTCCTCTTCTTCGCTGAAATCTTTTACAACGTCAATATCTCCATCAAAATCGGTGTCCCGTTCATACTTTTCTATGTACACGCCTTTATGAATATAGACCCAGATATCGATGTCCCCGTCGAAGTTGGAATCGATTTCTCTGCGCTCCAGCACTCCCCCTTCGGAATAGAAGTAGAAATCATCCATTTCCCCATCATGATTGAAATCCAGGACTTCGTAGATTTTGTCTCCGAACTCATCGAAATCGAGGCGGTAATCGATTTTACCGTCATAATCACGGTCCGATCTTACCGTAGTAATGTCTTCTTCTTCATCAACGCTTATCCATTGATCGGGGACCCCGTCGTTATTGGTATCTTCTGCATCCCCTGAAATCGAAAAAGCGAAAGCCGCCGGAAGCATCATCAGTATAAGGGCGATACGGGTAAATTTTCTCAAAATATTCTCCTTATGACCAAGAGTTACTGTTTATTTTCTTGTATCGGCAGGGAGAGGGGCAGGATAAAGGGTATTTCAGAAATGCTATTTTTTCGCTTTTTCGTATTCATCTAAAAGGAGGTTGATCTTATCGGCAAGCTCGGTAAGCTTGTCCTTTTTTCTCAATCTTACTCTCTCCGTTATATCTCCTTCCAACACTTTGTCGATAACGGTGATCATCCGATACGCGGGGCCTGCGATTCTATGTGAGAAAAAGATACCGATCAATACGAGCACGATCATGATGAGTAGGTTGTTGATGAGAAGCGGCGGGAGGATAATATGTATCCGTTTGACCGGGGGCAGCACCTTCTGTTCAAAGTAGGTCTCGGTGACCGTCTCGCCGTCCTCATTTACAACGTCACGCTCTTTTTCAATCTGTTTGTGAATAACGATAAACTCTTTAAAAAGATTGTCCCCCACGGAAGAGGAAACCCAATAGAACAGTGTAAAACCTGCAGAAAACAGGAGCAGTGCGCCGAGTACCGAAATAAGGAACGTTGAGATAAGTCCGTACTGGAACTTACGGTCTATCACGAAGTTTTTTCGTTTAAAAAACCGCTCTTTGTTCATACTGCATAATCCTTAAGTATAATAATCATGGAGATGGGACCAATTTGCAAGTCTTTTTTTCTCGAGGCGCTCGGATAGTGCCTCAAACCTTGTTACACAAACCTTTTTACAGCGGAAATTGATAGCTGATATCGACACCATCCCTGCAGTCTTCCCGACGGTCAACGGAGAAGCTGCAGCCGGTTTTCTCTGCCAGAGTTCCGGACAGAGGGAGGTGTCGGTTTGCGGGATCTCCCTCCCAGCTCGGCGGATGCGGACCGGAGAGGACAAGATAACCGGTTGCCTCCTTACGTTTGGTCTGCAGAGTGATGGCGCGGTTTTCGTCAGTAAAAAAGGGGGCATCGAGGACCACAGCAGCAACATACTCACCGAGCATCAGCAGCACATCTGCCGGATCCGAGGTTATCGGAAAAGAATCTCCGCTCAAATCTACCCAGGAGATACACTCCCTTCTGCAGACGGTACGAAGCAGTTTACGATGAAACGCAATATCTTCCGGTACACGCAGCTCCTGCTTTTGTCGTGTGCAGTCTGAAACCGAACTGTCCATCTGCTGAAGGACCGTATACGTGGTAAAACGGATCTGTTCATCAATATCGGCAAGGAGTTCGGCTCTCGTATGTTTGTCATCGGTGATGTCGAGGTGATCACGACATATTTTTATGTTAGAGATGATATTACGTATTTCATGACTATACGCGGGAAGAAGCAGTCCCTTGACGGTAAGTAGTCTGCTGTGGAGAACAGGTTCGATTACTCTTGGAAGATCTTCGTGCTGCATTCCGAAACCACAAAGTGTCAGGATACAAATGCATAAAATGCTATTCAGTTATCGCAGTTCCGAGAGCCGTATCGGCTCCGGATTATTCTCTTCCCCAATAACGGAAGAGAGTTCCTTCATGAGGTTTTTCGCCTTTGAAGATAACTTCTCAGGCACTTCAACCAAAATCTTTATATAAAAATCCCCTCTTCTGTTGGAATTGTGCAGATAAGGCACTCCTTCGTTTTTAATACGGAATATCTTACCGTTTTGGGTCCCGGGGGGAATTTTTAACTTTATTCTTTTCGTATCTAATGTGGACACAAATACTTCAGCACCCAGTGTTGCCTGGGTAATTGAAATGGGGACGACGCAATACACATCATTTCCGTCCCGTTCAAAGAATTCATGCGGTTTAACCGTAATATAAACGTAGAGGTCACCGTACGGACCGCCGTTCGGCCCTGCTTCTCCCTGCTCCGGAATGTTGATCCGCTTTCCGCTGGCAATGCCGGGAGGAATCGTAACCTTTATTTTCTGTTTCTTTTGTACCAGTCCTGTTCCATTACAATTACTGCACGGATTTTCGATTACATACCCTTCGCCGCTGCATGTGGGGCATGTAGATGCAATGGAGAAAAAGCCGGAACTCCTTCTTACCTGTCCGCTCCCGCCGCAGGTGGGGCACATCTTTTTCCCGCTGCCTTTCTCCGCACCTGATCCGCTGCAGACGGAACACGCGACATTCCGGGTATATGAGATTTCTTTCTTTGCGCCGAAGACGGCTTCCGAAAACTCGATATCCAAATCGTAGCGGAGATCATGCCCTCTTTGAACACTGTCCCGTCTCGTAGAGCGCCGCGAGCGGCCTCCTCCAAAAAAACTGTCGAAGATGCCACCGAAATCCCCGAAAATGTCTTCAAAATCTCTGAAAACGGAAGAAAAATCCTGGGCTCCGCCGCCGCCCATTCCCTCGACACCAGCAAAACCGAATTGATCGTAGGCTTGGCGTTTTTTCTCATCCCCCAACACTTCATAGGCTTCGGAAGCTTCTTTGAACTTCTCTTCAGCCTCGTCATCGCCTTTGTTGCGGTCAGGATGGTACTGTATGGCGAGTTTCCGATATGCTTTTTTAATTTCTTCTTTAGAAGCCCCTTTCGGAACTCCTAGTACTTCGTAGTAGTCTCTTTTAGCCACACCTAAATCTCTTTTTATACGGTTTTACATTAAGAAGAACTTTCGTCTTCATCTTCGTCGACGACTTCATAATCCACGTCCTCGACATTACTCTTCTCGCTACTCTCCGATCCGGATTGACCCGCTTCGCCTGGCCCCGCACCTTCTGCTCCTGCAGCACCCGCGCCGGCCGTACCTCCTTCCTGTTCAGCACCGGCTTGAGTTTGAGAAGTTTTATACACTTCTTCCGCTAATTTATATGAAGCCTGTTTGAGGGTTTCGATTTTTTCTTTAATCGTGGCGACATCACCAGAATCCAATACCCCGCGCAGGTCCGCTATAGCATCTTCAATTTTTTTCTTTTCGCTTTCATCTACTTTATCGCCGTAGTCCGTAAGCGATTTTTCTGTGGCGTATATGAGGCTGTCTGCTTCATTTTTCGCTTCTATCTTCTCTTTTTCCCGTTTATCCTCTTCAGCGTGGGCTTCAGCCTCTTTTACCATTTTATCGATATCATCTTCAGAGAGACCGGATGAAGATTCGATCCTGATCTTCTGCTCTTTACCAGTACCCAAATCTTTAGCGGATACATGTACGATACCGTTGGCGTCGATATCGAACGTTACTTCGATTTGGGGTACGCCCCGCGGTGCGGGCGGTATACCGACCAAATCAAAACGACCGAGGGTCCTGTTTTGGTTTGCCATCTCTCGTTCACCCTGGAGAACATGAATGGACACTGCGGTCTGATTATCAGCAGCAGTAGAGAAGACCTGGCTCTTTCGAGTAGGAATGGTTGTATTTCGTTCGATGAGTTTAGTAAATACTCCTCCTAATGTCTCGATACCGAGCGAAAGCGGAGTAACATCGAGGAGCAGAACATCCTTGACGTCTCCACCCAAGATCCCGCCCTGAATTGCGGCACCCATGGCCACTACCTCATCAGGATTGACCCCTTTATGCGGATCTCTTTGAAACAGTTCTTTGACAAGGGCCTGGACGGCGGGAATCCGCGTCGATCCCCCTACAAGGATAATCTGATCGATATCTGAGGCCTGCAGTCCGGCATCCTTTAATGCTTTTTCGCACGGCTGCCTGGTCTTGTTTACCAGATCTTCGGTCATCTGTTCGAATTTTGACCGGGTAAGATTATACTGCAGATGTTTCGGTCCTGATTGGTCCGCGGTTATGAAGGGGAGATTAATTTCAGTACTCTGTGTACTGGAAAGCTCGATTTTAGCCTTTTCAGCCGCTTCTTTTAATCTCTGCAGGGCCATTCTGTCCTGGCCGAGGTCTATGCCGTAATCGTTTTTGAAGTTCTGAATGAGCCAATCGATTACCCGCTGATCAAAATTGTCTCCGCCAAGATGGGTATCTCCGTTTGTAGACTTTACTTCGAATACCCCGTCACCGAGCTCGAGAATCGAAATATCAAATGTACCGCCGCCGAGGTCATAAACCGCAATTTTTTCCTCTTTCTGCGCTTTCCCGAAACCATAGGCAAGGGAAGCCGCAGTGGGCTCATTAACGATTCTCTTGACGTCGAGACCCGCAATTTTACCGGCATCTTTTGTTGCCTGTCGCTGTGAATCGTTGAAATAGGCAGGCACGGTAATTACGGCTTCCGTAATTTTCTCACCGAGATAGTCTTCAGCCGTTTTCTTCATCTTCTGCAGTACCGCGGCGGATATTTCCTGAGGAGAGTTCTTCTTATCGTGGATTTCTACCATAACGTCTCCGTTCTCGGATTCTACAATCTTGTACGGCACCATTCTGATCTCTTCAGGCACTTCAGTGAACCTTCTGCCCACAAACCGCTTTATGGAGTAGATTGTATTTTCCGGGTTAGTGACCATCTGGTTTTTGGCAGGCTGTCCGATGAGCCGTTCACCCTTACCTGTAAACGCAACAATAGAAGGAGTGGTGCGCTGTCCTTCGGAATTCTGAATGACGGTAGCTTCTCCCCCCTCCATCACAGCAACACATGAGTTTGTTGTACCAAGATCGATTCCTATTATCCTACCCATTATTCTTTCTCCTCTTCAGATTCTTCTTTTTTCGGCATTGATACTTTTACTTTCGCGTGCCGGAGGACCCTATCGTGGAGATAGTATCCTTTTAGATAATCCTCCAGTACTTTCGAAGTATCATCTTCTGTCTCTTCCGTCATGATAGCTTCGTGTCTTTCCGGATCAAACTCTTCGCCTTCCGAGTCGAACCGTTTCAGGCCCCATTTGCGTTCGAGCATTCCGGTAAGCTGTTTTTCAATGAGCTCGATGCCCTGTCGGAAAGACTCGATATCTTCGGAATCCTCACCGGCCTTTATCGCCCGCTCAAAATCGTCAATAATCGTTACCAGATCGAGGAGAAGATTCGAGTTTGCAAACTGAATTGCATCCTGCTTCTCTCTCTGCATTCTCTTTCTAAAATTTTCGAAATCGGCCTGTTTTCTTAGATATTGGTCCTTTAATGAACTATTCTCTTCTTCGAGTTCTTTTATCCGGTTCAAAAGCTCCTGTTTTTCCCGGTCCATTGTCATCGTTTCACTGCCTTGCTGCTGGTCGTTACTTTCGGGTTTTACCTCTTCAGTAGTCGTTTTTTCAGTATTCGTCTCTTCAGCCTTTACATCGGCAGATGTTGTTGTATTAACCTCTTCCTTATTTGGCATAGTTTCCCCTGTTAAGATTTGACTTACGATAAAATACTAATTGAGTTTGTATAGCGTCAAGCTTTTTGGGTTTTATCAAATTATGCACTTCTACTTATAGAAAAAATAATAAAAAATCCATATACTGCAAAGCAAAAGGAGTCCTTTATGCAAAAATACTTGTCGTTTCGCGGAAAATGGACAGTGTTGTTCGTCATATTCGCCCTCCTTTTTATTCACGGGGTATCGGCAGCTGACGGAGACAGTGTTGAGGGAGACAATGTTGACGGCGATATCATAGAAACAGAAGATACCGGCTCAATTTCTTTCGGGGGCTCCTTTTTCTCTACTTTTACAGCCCTCTGGGAGTGGAATGACGAGATCTCGCAACCCGAGCAGCTGTTTTCTCCTGATGAAGACGAACTCCTCATCGATTTAGGAGCAAATCTCAACTTCGACGCCCGGCCCAATCCCCATTTCAGAGCATTCGGGAATGTAAAACTGTTCTACCCTTTTAATGTAGAAACCGATCTCAATGAGCAGCTTCCTGACCACTCTTTCGTCGCAAATAATATCGTCGTAACCGAGCTGTATTCCCAATTCGACTGGAAAAACATTCTCTATTTTCAGGTCGGCAAAACCCGGATACCTTGGGGCAGGGGATATTTTTTCAATCCGGCGGATGTTATCAATCCCGGCTACATCGACCCCTTAGACCCTGAAGACGATCCGGAAGGCCCTGTTTTTGCAATGATTCAGGTCCCATTCTCCATTCTTGAAATCTCCTTTTATGTTTCTACTGAAAATGCTCTAGACCCGTATGAAGTGGGCATCGCGCCGAAAGTGGTCCTCGACATCTCTCCTGTAACTGTAGAGGCGGGCGCGTACTATCAGATTTATGAAGGTATCAATCCTTCGATCTCCGTAACACTGGAACTGTGGCATTTCGATATATACGCACAGGGGGTATTAACCTACGGAACACGCCGAAATCTACTCGAAGAAAGCGACAGCAGTACAATCTTTCCACAAGGGATCAGCGTCGTACAGAGGGATGACGAGGTTTTCTTCTCCTCTTCTACAGGCGTAAAATTCCGTGAGCCGACTCTTAAGCTGACCGCTCGAGCAGAATATTATTACAACGGATTTGGTTCCGGCAGCGAATCCGTCATTGAAAACGGGGGACTGGACCTCCTTCTCATTCAGGAGCGGGTTACCGAAGAGGAGCTTCTCTACAGGGGAGAGCACTATGTTGCGGGCCTTTTGGAATGGGAACTGTTTAATACGGGACTCACTCCTTCGGTTACGGGAATTGTGGGCCTTTCCGCGCCTTCCGCTAAGGTTATACCTGCGCTGTCCTGGAGTCCGTTTCAGTATTTGGAAATCGGCATCTCGGTACCGATGGAGTTTGGCGAACCGGGGGGAGAGTTTTCGCCCGATGCAACCAATTTTGGGTTTGGATTTTATTTGACCCTCGGCAGCGGATCTTTTTAACTTAGAACGTATGAGTAATACACTCACTTTACGTTTTCGGAAGCAGCTCGAGAATTAATTCCACCTCACCCCGGCTCAGTTTGGTGGTTTGGGCGATCTCTTTTACTCCCCATCCCTGCCGGGCCAGTTTGACCACCATGTCCCGGACTTTCGCCGGCGGTGCACCCTCGCCCTTTCCTTTATCATTATTGCTCTCTTTGATAAGGTCTCCGAGCAGTTTTACCTGGTCTTCCGCCTGTTTACTGATCTTCTCCAGCCGGGTTTCAGTACGGGCGAGCCATTCCCGTGCTTTCTGCATAACGTTTATTCTCTCTTCAACTTCGGACATCAATGATTCTAGATTTTCCAGCCGCTCAACGGCGTTGTCCGCACGGTTCTTGTTCTGCGAGAGATACTCGATGGTTTGTGACACCTCATTGAGCTGTTTTGGCATATTCTCCAGATTGTTTTCGATGGTGCGGACATCTTTCTCGATCGATTCGAGCTGCTGGAAGTTTTTGTCCACACCCTGCATCGTGGTTTCGATTATACTCTGCTTTTCTTCGAGACGCTCATACTTCTGCATTACATCTTTTTCGAGTTCGCTCAGATGCCGTATTTCCGCCTGGATCCGCTGCAGCTCATCGTGGCTTCCCGTAACCTGGTCCAGTTTGAGATCGACAGCCTGGGACATATTGATCAGTTTTTTGAAATCCCCCTCCATCTCCTCGATCCTCCGTTTTTCGGACAGGAACCGGGTCAATTTCGCCGAGACTTCATCTCCGAGCTTTTTGATTTTATCGAATTTCCGCTCCGCCTCTTTGATCTCCTTGGTTTGAGCTTCAACCGAGGTTATCTCATTTCGCAAATCTTCTATGTTCTGCTGCAGCGTCGCTTTTAAAGAGTCCGCTCGTTCAAAAACCTTGGTCTGATTGACAAAGTTTTTCTGTTTTTTCTCGATTTCCTGGAGATTGATACTCAAGGTCTTGTAGTTTTCATCGATCTTGCCATTGAGCTTTTTCTGGACACCGTCTATCTTCTCTCTGGTGTCCTGCACAGCAACACGGAAGTCCTTTATCCGCTGGTCCAGCTCGAGCTGGACGTCTCTGGTCTTTTTCTGAAACTCCGACATAAATGTATCGTAGTCTTTTTGAAAATTTTCCAGCGCGCTTTCGCTCTTCCGCTTCAATTCTTCGTGGAGCTCAGTTACTCTATCGTCGATTTCTTTTAATTCTTTTTTCATCCCGTCCCGTTCTTCCCGGGTCGCAATAATCAGCTCCTCCCGCTGAGAGGCAAAATCATCTTTGATTTCACTAATATTGGTGTTTGCTTCCGTCTTGAAACTGGTAAACTGTTCCCGGACATCCGATTCCGCCTCCTGCATCTGCTGGAGCACCTTTGCCTGCCACACTGTAACATCGGATTTTGTAGAGTCCAAAAGTCCCAGCAGGTCCTTTTTGCCGTTTTCCAGCTCTCCGCCGAGCTCTTCGAGATTCGTTTCCATATCACGCTCGAACTTCTTGAGTTGGTCGTTTACCGAAGTGTGGTACACAGTGAACTCTTTTTCGAAATAGGTTTTGGTGTTTTCTTTTGCTTCTTCGATATTGTTTTTCATGGACTGCTCAAAATTACTGAGCGAGCTCTCGGTAAGATTCATCCTCTGTTCTATATTTTCCTGGAAGCTGTGCAGCTGATTCTCGAACTTATCGAACTGTTCGTAAGCCTGGTTTTGAAAATTGGTAAGTTTCTCTTTCAACTCTAATTGGTAATCCTGTTCCAGTTTGTCCCGTTTCGTCTCATACTCTACCGAGATATCCTTGAACCGATCGAGAATCTCCTGCTGCCAGGATTCGAATTTATGGTCCATCCCTTCACTTCTCTCTTTGAGATCGGAGAAGAAATCATCCTCAAAAACCTGCAGTTTCTCTGAGACGTTATCATACGCTCTCGTCTTCAGTTCATTGATGCTGGTCTCGAGTTCGGTCATCGAGTTCTTGATAGAACGGATATCTTCGAATGCTTTCTGTTTGTCCTTCTCCCGCTGCGCGGCGAGATGATCAGCAAACTCATTGTACTCTGACTGGATCTTCTCTGTGACCCGCTCCATGGCCGTATGGAGGTTCTTCTCGAGCTCGTCGATATCGTTGTTTATTCCTTCTATTTCATTGAACCGGTAGGTGATATTGTTCTCGTAGTCGGTTATCCTCCCTTCTATATCCTGCATGACAGTATTGACTTTGTTCTCGAGTCCTTTGGTATATCCGGCAAGACGCTCCATCACAGAGTCCGCGTAACTTCTATTGGATTCTTCACTACGGTCGAGCTGCTGTTTAAAATCATTTTCCTTCCGCTCGAGGCTGTTTTCCATCTCGTCCATTCGTCCGCGGACACCCCGTTCGAACTCATCCATTTTGGAACCAACTTCTTCGATAAAGGAATCGAGCTCCTCTTTTTGCTGTTCCTGGGTGGTCTCCGCACGCCGAATCATGTTTTGGGTTTTCTCTTCGATTTCGGTTTCAAAATCAGAATATTTATTATTAAAATCTTCTGCAGTATCATCGACGAACTTCTGTATCTCTGCTTTCCAAACCGTTACTTCTGATCGGGTCTCACCGAACAGATCAAATAACTCCTGCCGCTGCGTACTTGCTTTCTCCCGGTCTTCCGATATAGAGGAGAGCAGTTCATTTTTGACCTCTTTTGCTTTGTTCTCGATATGCTCTTTGAGGGTCACAAACACTTCATCCTGCAGCTCCCTTCCCCGTTTCGCCACCTGATTCAGCCGTTCATCGTACTCCTGTTCGATTTCGCTCATATTTTCCCGGAACTGATCGAGGTTCTCGTTCATGCTCTGCTGTGCTTTTTCGTTGGTCTCTTGGAGCTTTCCGCCGTACTCTTCGAGGGAAAGCCGCATATCTTCGACAAGATTATCGTGGACGGTATCCCGTTTTGCCTCCAAACTGGTTATATAATCGGAAAAATTGTTTACCATTTTTTCCGATTCACCGATGGTACTCTGTATTCCTTTGATACGCTGTTCCACAGACTCCATTATTTCATCTTCGACCTGCTTCATGCGGAGTTCATTTTCCTCTTTGAAGCGGTTTTCAATTTCCGGAAGCCGTTTTTCGAGCTGGTCGATATTTGAGGATACTTCCCGCACCCGCCGTCCGACCTTATCAACGAACTCGGACTCTTCCTGAAGCCGGGTCAAATTCTCATCGACCCTGCCGGTCATTTCTGAAAGTTCCTTCAGAGCACTGTCATATCCGTCGATCCGGTTCTTGATCTGCTCTACATATTCCGCACGTTCATCGAGGTCGTCTTCAAAACCTTTGATCCGTTTAAACACCTCTTTAGCAGCTTTTTGATGCACATCGAGATCGATCGAGAGGTCCTTGAGCTGGACCGTTTTACCCTCCACGAACTCATCAAGCTGTTCTTTAATCTTGTCCGAGTATTTTTTTACTTTCTCGAGCGAGCGATTATTTTTATCGAGTTGTCTGTATACGGCAAGAATAATAATAACGACGATGAGTGTTAGGAGATTACCGACAGAAAAAAACATAATCTTCCCCTCCCCAGTTAACGATTACTGACTTTCCTCAAAAAATCCGGTTTTTTTTAGGAAAGTACTAGAATTATATCAGATAAATAGTATCTTTCATATAATTCGCTGTATTTTCTGCAAAAAGTTCTTATATGTCGAAAAAACAACATCAGCCCTGCAGTTCTCCGCCCCTCTAGTTGAGGCGAAACACGTACTGCCAAAATAGGCTGCTTTCATACCCGCATCTTTTGCTCCTATTATATCGTATTGATAATGATTTCCCACATATAGTACGCTCTCCGGAGGCAGATTCAGCCTTTCTGCCAAAAGGAGAAACGGTTCCGTATTCGGTTTCAAGTATCCGGATTCTTCTGAAGAAACTACTCCGTCCCAGAACCCTTCCAACTGCATATAGGCGAGCTTGGTATGCACCCTGAAATCGGAGAGTACACCGAGCCGTATCCCATCCTGTTTTAACGAACGGAGAATACCATGGATTTCGGGAAACACCTTGATTCCTTTAAAAATCTGCTCCCATTCGTCATACATCAGTTTGTCGATTATCTCTTCAGCTTCCTCCCGCGTATTGCCGTTAAGCTCCGCGAGCATCTCGGCCTGCAGTTCCCAAAAATTATCTATGGGCCGAATAGAACGGATTCTATTACGTACCGTATTGAAATGGTACATAAGCAGGGGATGTTTTATAAAAAACCGGATGGCGCGCAGATACATTTTAATGTTTGGGTATAAAGTTCCATCCACGTCGAAGGCAACAGCCCGAATCCCCATAGAACCTCGCTCATGATGCAGTACTACAAAACAACAATATAATACTTTTACATTATATTCAACAATTACTCACTACCCTTCTATGGAGGGAGGCAGCGGGGGAAGATGAAATTCGGGGAGGGCGCTGATCGAGACGAGGTGAATATATTCCTGCTCGTACCGTTTAAGAAGTTCATCGATCGAGGCTTCGCGATTACGCTCGAATACAGCAACCTGAAATTGCCCGTCATCGTTGAAATAGGGAAAGAGAGTAACCACATGATAGTGCTGCCGAAGCACAGGATCATTTCCAAAATCACTGTTTATCGAACCGAGATAGAACCTGCCCGGGTGTTCATGGGCCGATAGATAGAGAATGAGGTGGAGCTTATCCATCGGGTACCCGACATCTTCGATATACTCGATAAATTGCACCTTGCGGATATCTGCTGCTTCAGGATGGCTCCGATTTCCGAGAATCATGGCAATGTTTCTCGTCCAATCCAGTCCGAAATAGGGGTCGCGTTTGTCTTCATACCGCTCACTCCAGCGGTTTCCGCGCAGTGCCGTGTGCTTTACCTTCAATTCCTCGATATCGAGATAGCGGTCTTTCAATACAACCGAAACCCCGTCCGCAATCCATTTTGCAAAACCGGAGCAGTTGAATCCCCACTCATCCTGGGCGGAAAGATCTTCAATAGAGACAAAACTGCCGTCAGCGTTCATGGCCCCGTCATCTCTATCTTGGAGCCGGTCCAATTTTTCTCTGATCTTTTCGACCATAGTGTGTACGTCATTATTCCCACGAGTATATGAAGGGGTAAAAATCAACTCCCAGTCAACACTATTTTTGGTAAGCTCCATGATTTCCGCAAACGGGGCGGTAAGCAGCTCCTCGAATTGCCGCGGAATTGGAATATTCCGGTAGACGGGTGTACCGTAGAGAAACATATTCATTGTGGCCCGATCACCGTTGGGGAAGATGCGGACAAAACAACCGGGGTCATTTCGGATAAAAATTTTTACCTGTACAAACCGTCCGTCGTCCCGGTTTCTCTTGATGATATAGCTTCCGGTGCTGAAAAGCGGGAATTTATAATCTTTTTCATTGGTAAACAGAAGATAAAAGTACTCGCTGTTCTTCTTTACCTGAAAGAAAACCCGATGGTCCGCAAATCGGTCGTAAAATATGCGCGCTCGGGTGTTCATCACATGGCCGGCGGGTGCAAATACTGTCTCCCGCATCTGTTTCCTGACTTCGTAGTTTTCAGGAAACTCGGAATCAGTAGCAAACAGACCGGAAGGGGTGAGGTCCTGCGTCTGGGAATGGAGTGCGGAGGTGTAAAAAAGAGCCAAGACAGTGAATATCGGTACGAAAAGGAACTTTTTCATAGCAATTTCCTCTTCTCTAATATCGACAAAAAAGCGGAAAGAGAAAATAGGAATCTCCTGCTACCGCTCCCGCAGCTCCAGCGAAATCGGTATATGATGGAACCCGAGCTCTTTTCTGATCTTGTTTTTGATAAAACTGATGTATTGCCGGGGGAACTTCTCCTTTCGATTTACAAAGAGAACAAATTCGACCGGATTGGTCCGGACCTGGGTCATATACCGGATTTTATATTTTCGCTTCCCATCTTGGGGGGGCTGATACTGCTCCGTCCATTGCTGCAGTTTCCGGTTGAGCCGGGGGGTATCGACCCTCCGCTCCAGTTCCCGATACACCATTCTTGCTGTTTTCAGCAGCTGTTCAATGCCGGTATTATATTTTGCGGATATCGGAATAATCGGGGCGAAGCTGAGTACAGGGAAGAAAAACCGGGTTTTATCTTTTACCGCTTCCAATTGGTTGGGGATATTTTCCATTTTGTCCCATTTATTGAGTGTCAAAATAACTCCCCTCCCCTTTTTAACGATCTGCGCGGCGATTTTTTTCTCCTGCTCGGTCACCCCTTCTTCAGCATCGAAGAGCAAGAATACAATATCGGCTTTCTGAATGCTCCCTATGGCCCTGTTTACCGAGTAATACTCCACGTTTTCGGTAATGTTTTTTTTCCTCCGGATCCCCGCCGTATCGAGGACCCGGTAGGTGAGGTTTCCAAACTCGAACATACCTTCGATCACATCCCTGGTTGTTCCGGGGACGGAGGAGACAATCGAATGCTCGCTGCCGATAAGCGTATTGGCGAGAGTCGATTTTCCCGTATTCGGTTTTCCCAAAATGGCGAGATTGATTATCTGTTTTTGTTCGGTCTGATCAACCGGAGGTTCTAAAGGCCGTGTACGCAGCCGTTTTACTATCTCTTCTTCGAGGACATCTATATTGCGTCCGTGGGCCGCGGAAATCGGAATGACCGCATCGAACCCATAAGCGTAGTAATTCCATACCAGGTCGTCCTTTTGGGGTGAATCCGCCTTGTTTGCAACAAAAACCACTTTCTCCTTGAGTGGGCGAAGCTGTTCAATGAATGATTCGTCTTCAGGAGTTATCTCGCCTACTGAAACGAGAAACAGAATGATATCGACATCTTCGATTGCATGAAGACTCTTTTGAGTGACCACATAGTCCATTTCGCTCTTTTGGAGAGAATATCCTCCCGTATCGATGAGAATCACCGGATTGTCCTCGAACTCAGCCGCTGCCTCGATCGGATCCCGGGTTACTCCCGGTGTGGGGTCGGTAATTGCCCGCCGATGTTTTAAGAAACGGTTGAATAGAGTAGATTTTCCGACATTGGGCCTTCCCACAATAGCGATTTTCGGGGTTCTAGTAGGTGAGGATATCGAACCGTTCATTCATCCACCGCTTTACAAACTCGTCTATTTCGTCATAGGAGCGCATATCGAGAATAATTCCAACCAATTCTTCCGCCTCAGCCATGCTTACCGAACGGATGATCCGCTTGATTTCAGGAATTCCAAAGGGGCTCATGCTGAATTCGTCGAGACCGAGTCCGAGCAGAATCGCAGAGGCCAAAGGATCTCCGGCCATTTCCCCGCACATCCCAACAGGAATTCCCTGGGCGTGAGCATTCTCTATGATCATTTTTATCATCCGGAGTACTCCCGGATGAAACGGTTCGTAGAGATAGGCTACTTTTTCGTTTCCTCTATCTACAGCGATTGTATATTGAATGAGATCGTTCGTGCCAATTGAGAAAAAACTTACCTTTTTGGCCAGAATGTCGGATGTCATTGCAGCAGAAGGTATCTCGATCATAATTCCTATTGGAATGTTCTCTTGAAATTCGATACCCTCTTTTCGTAAATCTGCTTTTACCTCTTCGACGATCGCGAGCACATTATCAAGCTCCTCCACTCCGGAGATCATCGGGTACATGATCCTCAAATCGCCGTGCACCGATGCCCTGAACAGGGCGCGGAGCTGTGTTTTAAAAATATCGATATGGGCCAAACAGAATCGGATTGCCCGCCATCCTAAAATCGGGTTCTTTTCATCGAGAGGCTGCAGGTCAGGGAGCAGCTTATCGCCGCCGATATCAACCGTGCGGATATTCACCGGTTTGCCGTTCATCCCTTTGAGAACTCTGCTGTAGTAATCGTACTGGGTGTCTTCCGAGGAGTACCCTCCTGACTGGAGAAAGAGGAACTCGGAACGAAACAATCCGATGCCGTCGGCACCGTGAGAGAGCACCGACTCGATTTCCTCCACGACCTCGATATTAGCACCCATTTTAATCAGCTTTCCATCCCGGGTTTCCGCGGGCAGTTCATTGAGAGTGAGCAGTTCTACTTCTCTCTTCTGCCAATCACGCGACGCTTTATTGTAGATATTCTCGGTCTCTTCATCGGGGTCGATGATGACCACCCCTCTATTGCCGTCCACGATTATTTTATCACCGCTGTTGACGTACTGTGAAACATTGGAAAGCCCTAGGACTGCGGGTATTTCAAAGGAGCGCGCTAAAATTGCGGTGTGCGAAGTCTTTCCGCCGGCATCCATGGCTATACCCCGCACCATGCGTTTATTCATCTGGAGTGCATCAGAAGGAAGCAGATTATGAGTTACTAAGATCACTTCTTCTGCAAGATCGGCCAGCGAAATACGGACCCGATACATGAGATGGTTCAAAACCCGCTTTGATACGTCATGGATATCGATACTACGCTCTTTTAAATAGTGGTCCTGTGATGAGTTCAATTTATCGATCAACTCTTTCATTACTTCGAAGAGGATCCATTCCACGTTTTTTTTCTGGTTTTTCAATTCTTTGTCGATCCGGTCGGTAAACTCCGGATCTTTGAGCATGAGAATATGTGAATCGAGAAACCGGCTCTCTTCTTCCTTCATCGAGTCTGCCGCGCGCTCTTTTAACTCCTGGATCTCCTCACTCGCTTTTTCCGCGGCATCGATAAACCGCTGAAACTCGTTATCGACCTCGGACTCGTCGATTTCGTATTTTGGGACTTTAATCGTTTCATCAAGATAGAGGAACGCCTTACCGGTAACAATCCCTGGAGAGGCTGATATTCCCGTAATTTTCTTCATACCGTGTAAACTATACGCACTTTTCGTATCACTGTCAAATATTGCGGAAATCCTGCCGATAACCTAGAGGATGAAAAAGAAAAAATCCTCTATCGGTTGTCTTTTTTGGATTGCCCTGATCCTCCTCGTTCTTGTTATTTTCCTGTTAAACAGGAAAACAATAAGCAATGTTATAGAATCTACAGGTTTTTTAAACATCCTGACAAAGGAAGAAGAAAGTGAAAAAAAACCGGAAGTGAAGAGAAAACCGATCGAAGAAGAGAAGGAGGGCGAAACCGACCAAGAAGAGCCGGAAATAATCGAAATTCCGCTGTCCGAGGAAAAGGAAGAGAGCGAACAGAGAGAAGAATCCGAAGAGGAGGCCCCGCCGGCTGTAGAGGAAGAAGAACCGGGCATACCGCAGGTTGAAGAGAGCTCGGAGGAGGAAGCCCAAAACCTGCGCAATGCAAGGCTCTATTTTATCGATGTGGACGAGACCGGGTCCATCAGGCTCCAAGGGGTCATTCGTCCTGTCTACTACACCGATGCCCCCCTTACAGAAACGATACAGGCGCTTCTACGCGGACTCCTCCCCTCAGAACTGAATCAGGAGCTGATTACTCTGATACCGGAAGACACCCGTCTTCTCTCAGCGACGGTAAGAGACGGAACAGCCTTTCTCAATTTTAATGAAGATTTCAAGTTCAATACATTGGGTTCGGAGGGCTTGAGAGCACAACTTAAACAGATTGTGTATACTGCGACCGAGTTTTCATCGGTGAAAAATGTCCAGATCCTCATCGAAGGGAAAAAACAGGATTATCTTGGCCCGGAAGGGGTGTTTATCGGCAAACCGCTTAACCGCAACTCTTTTTAATGACCGCGCTGTGCGCCTGTTCCTTCAGCTCTGCAGCGCTGCGCGACGGTCCATCCTGTATATAAAACAAAAACTCCCTATTGCCTCTTCTGCCCGTTATCGGGGAGGGCATAATATCAGCGACATACGCTTCTTCTTGCCATAAATCATCAATTACAGAGGTGAGGATGTCTGCAAGGAGTCTGTCATCAGTGATTATTCCGTCGAAATCACTGTCCGTGGTACCGTTTAACTCGAACTGAGGTTTGATGAGTGCAATAAGCCATTTTCCCACGGTGAGGGAGAGGATATGGGAAGCTGCCTTCCGCACAGACCGGAAAGAGAGGTCGGCCACAGCTCCGTGGGGTGGAGGTTCGAGTGTGTGCAGAGACATGATGTTTGTCCGTTCATACACCGCTACGGCGGGATTTTGGCGGAGTGTAAAATCGAGCTGATTGTAGCCCACATCAACAGCATAAACATGCTCAGCTCCGTTTTGTAGAAGGCAATCGGTAAAACCTCCGGTTGAGCTTCCGGCATCGAGGATAATCTTTCCTTTTACTTCCGGATTCCATCGATCGAGTGCGGCTTGAAGCTTTTCTCCGCCCCGGGATACGAACCGGCGGGTGCGAAACGTTATTGCGCTGTCGGGAGCAACTCTCCTCGACGGGTCTCGAATGCATTCACCTTCTACAATGACCTCTCCGCACAACACTCGCGCGTACTGCTCCTTCCTGGAAACGGCGGGAAAACGCTCTTCGAGAAGTGCTAACAGAGGGAGTAATTTCGGTTTTTTTTCCGGACCCATTTTTTTTCAGCAGTATAACTAGTCGAACTACTCAGTAGTTCGACTGCAAATCTATCCGATCTATTGAGACGGCTTTGCCTGTCTCAGCATCGATAACCACGGCCGCCCCGTTTATTCGGGCGGGACTCTCTTCTACCTCCATTTTGATGGGCAACTGGGTGATGGCCCGCTGCAGAGCGATCTCACGGTTGAAGCCGATAATACTGGCTGAAGGGCCGATCATCCCGAGATCGGTCATATAGGCGGTGCCTTTGGGAAGTATCCGCTCATCCGCAGTCTGCACATGGGTGTGTGTCCCCACAACGGCCGACACTTCACCCTGCAGGTAATATCCGAGTGCCTCTTTTTCTTCCGCGGATTCGGCGTGAAAATCGATAATGATAATCGGCGTATCGTTTCTAAGCCGTTTTACAATGCTTTTTCCGGTCTTAAACGGGCAATCCACATTAGAAAGTCGTACCCGCCCCTGAAGGTTGAGCACCCCGACCGTCCATTCTTTTACGGGAACAAGGCAATGGCCCTTCCCGGGTGCGCCTGCGGGGTAGTTCTCCGGCCGCAGTATTCGGTCGGTTTCATCCATCTTTGAAAGTATTTCCCGTTTCTGCCAGATATGGTTCCCGGTGGTGATGACATCGACCCCGTGAGTAAAACACTGGTCTGCCAGATCGGGAGTTATACCGAATCCATCTGATGCATTTTCACCGTTAGCAACGACGATGTCAGCCTTATACTTTTTTATGAGGTCTTTAAGATGAATAAAAAGAGCTCTGCTCCCGGATGTACCGATGATGTCTCCAAGAAGCAGAGCGGTTATTGTTTTGGTCATACTCTATCGTGCGTACTCGACGATCCGTGTTTCCCGGATAATCGTTACTTTTATACGTCCCGGATAGCGTAGTTCAACTTCTATTTTCTTGGCAATCTCTTTTGCAAGGCCCTGAATGTTGTTGTCATTTGTGGATTCATTATTCACAATGATTCTCAACTCTCGGCCTGCCTGGATTGCATAAGCCTTATCTACCTCGCTGAAACTCTCAGCGATATTTTCGAGGTTTTCAAGCCTCTTGATATAGTTGTCTAATGTCTCTCGCCGGGCTCCTGGTCTGGATGCAGAAATTGCATCAGCAATTTGGACAATTACTGTTTCGATACAAGTTGGTTCAACGTCGTTGTGATGGGCGGAAATTGAATTGATAATTCGAGGATCTTCTCCCATTTTACGGGCCAGTTCCGCTCCGACTTCGGCGTGATTTCCGTCGCCGTCGGTTTCGATCCCTTTTCCTATGTCGTGCAGGAGAGCTCCCCGTTTCGCAATCTCTCTATCAGCGCCGATTTCGGCTGCAAGCATTCCCGATAATATCGCTACTTCTTTGGAATGGCTCAAGACATTTTGTCCGTAACTCGAGCGGAAATGAAGCCGGCCTAGAGCACGGATACCGTCTTGCGTCATGTTATGAATGCCGAGATCGAAGACAACTTTTTCACCTTCTTCGTAGATGATCTGGCTGATTTCTTTTGTCACCTTCTGCACGATCTCTTCGATTCTCGCCGGATGAATCCTCCCGTCGGCGATGAGCCGTTCTAATGAGATCTTGGCGATTTCTTTGCGGATTGGATCAAAACACGAAATGACAACTGCTTCGGGAGTATCATCGATGATGATATCCACTCCGGTAAGTGTTTCTAGGGTTCGAATGTTCCGGCCTTCTCTGCCGATTATTCTCCCCTTCATCTCATCACTGGGGAGACTTACCGATGTAACAGTCACTTCGGAACTGATGTCGGTAGCGAGTCTCTGCATTGTCGTGACAAGAACATCTCTGGATTTCTTATTCGCTGTTGTTTTGGCCTCTTGTTCTATTTTGTTGATATAAACCTGGGCATCGTGTTTTGCCTCATCCTGAAGGGTCTGAATGATGAGCATCTTGGCTTCTTCTGCGGAAATACCGGCTATTCGTTCAAGCTCTTCTTTCCACCGCTGTTCTTCCCCATGTAAATCTATTTCTTTCTGCTTTAATTTCCCCTCACGGTCTGCAAGTAACTTGCTCTCGTTTTCCAGAGCAGCAGTCTTCCTTTCTAGGTTTTCCTCTTTCTGTAGGAGCCTCTTCTCAAACCGCTGCAGCTCATTTCTACGTTCACGAAATTCACCTTCTTGCTGATTTCTCTCTTTTATGAGCTGGTCTTTCGTTTCAAGAATTGCTTCCTTTTTTCTAGCCTCCGCCTCCTTTATTGCATCTTGTTTTATCCTTTCCGCTTTTTGTTCGGAAGAAGATAATTGAAATCTGGCATATAACCATCTAATTGTCCAACCTAGAACCAAACCAGCGAGAGAAAGTATGATTGCAGTTAATACAAACATAATCTTCCCCCACTTTGATGTTGCACTATATATATAGTAATATTTGTACTTTGTCAAGGAAATTGGTATCGCTGTGCTATAAAACCGGGATTACTTATAACAGGTCGTTACAGAGAAAGTCCAGTTTGTCTGCAACTTCTTTCACACTTATCTCCGAGACTTTGAGACCAAGGAAGAGATATCCTCGTGTATGATGGGCTTTGACCGGAAAAAAGACACTTCCCTGCAGATACTTCTGGTCCATCTGGGAAATTTTTGAAGCGAGAGGCTGAAATACGCTTGCAGCCATTTTAAGAGCAATGCATTTCTGTTTTTGGAGATATTCCTTGTAAAACGGTTCTTCTTTACTGAACGTGAGCGACTGAATGCTGATCTCATCGAACCCCACTGAGTTGTCGATAGTAAGAGACCCATCTCTTTCGACCAGCAATGCGGCGAAAATAGCTTTCGTTTCTCGGGAAATCGTAAGAAGAGATTTCATTACCCGCATTTGTTGAGGTGAGAACGAATCTGAAAAAAGGTCGAAGTTGAACCCCTCAGTGGTAAAACAAACGTTTTCTTCGGTTGACCTCTCCACTGCAGCGGACTGATCCTCGGCAGCACCCCTGTCTTTCTCAGTTCCTTCTCTTTGCTCATCCGCAAAAATTGAGAGGGAGAGGTCGACTTCATCAGATTCAAAAAGATCACCGATAGAGAGCATCCGCTCTTCTTGTTCCGGCGCAGAAGATTTCGAGACATCGGTTACCAAGGCTTGAAACTCTTCATCTCCTTTATCACCTCTGCTCTCGAGAACATCCTCCCTGATCATTGGTACCCCATCAGCATCAGATTCAATAGCTTCTGTTTTACCACCATACTTATCTACGATTTGACCCAGATCGACAATCTCGATTTTTTTGTTCTTAAGCAGCGTCCCGATGATTTTCTTGAATTGAGCGTCCTTTTTGTCCTCCGGTGATCCCTTGGCTTCTTCTTCAGGAGGCGTCTCAGGCGGCTGCGGGATTTCGCCGGCTTCAGGCGTCGCGGTTGGTGCCGCTTCCGGTTCTGTACTTTCCGGTTGCAGCTCTTCCGGAATTACCTCTTCAGCTCCCAACTCTTCCGGTTGCAGCTCTTCCGGTTCATCTGCTGCCATTCCACCGTCTTCACCGGCTCGCCTGTATTCTTCCATAGTTGCTGCCTCTTCATCTACAAAAGAAGCTTTCCAATTAAAACTCTGATTAAATGCGCCAGGTTTGTATCCCGCAAAAATACTCGAGTAGTTGTATCCCTCGGATACATTTCCACCGGAGACATATCCTCCGGAGACCATCTCCAGAGGTTCTGCATCTTCTTCTCTTCTTTCCTCTATCGTTTCGAGCTCAGCGAGCTGTTCCTGTTGTTCGCGCTCAAACGGTCGGAAAGGTAATTCTTTTACTTCTTCTAAGACTGCAAACTCCTCTTCCTGTTCAGTCTCTTCTTCGAGGAGGGCGGCTTCTTCCGCTTCTTCAACTGCCTGGATCTCTTCGAGGACAGCCTCCCCTTCCGGTTCTTCTAGGGCAGTCTCTTTGCCGGTTTCCCCTTCAGGGAGCAATGCGGTAAGTTCTTCGGCTTCTTCTTCCCGCTCCTCTACAGGTTCCGCCTCTTCGAGACTGGCTTCGCTTTCGGAGATCTCCTCTACCTCTTCGACTTCCTCTTCTTCAGGTTCCGGTTCTGCCTCAGGTACTTCCGGTACCTTCTCTTCTTCTTCGATCTCCTCGATCGGGGGTTCTTCTTCCGGTGTCGGCTCGGGCTCAGGCTCAGGATATTCTTCAGGTTGTTCAGGAGGCAGTTCCTCAACCTGCTCGGGGAACGGCTTTTCCGGTTCTTCCGGTTCGGGCTCAGGGACGGTTTCAGGCAACTCTTCCTCTACCTCTTCAACTTCTTCGATCTCTTCGAGTTCTTCAATTTCTTCAAAAGCTTCTCCAGATTCAGGCTCTCCGCTTTTTTCAGCTTTTTCTTCCGGTATCGGCTCTATCTCTTCGAGTTCGACTTCTTCGAGATCGCCTTCACCTGCTTCTTCTTCCAAATACTCTTCCTCAGAAATCTCCTCGACTTCGATCGGTTCACCAGGTTTGAACTTTACCGGAGTAACCTCTTCCAAATCAGAAACCGGTTCTTCTTCCGCCTGCGGTTCTTTCGGCCGTTCTTTCGGCTGTTCTTTCGGCGGCTCGTCCTGACGGCGGGCCTCTCTTTCAACCGGTGCCGCTGTACCGGCCTGTCCTGACTCCGGGGCCTGGGTAACAGGAATTGCAATATTGCCCTTTTGCAGAATCCGTTCTAAAACCTGCTCGAGGTTTTCGATTTCGATTTTATTGGACACGGTAACCGGTTCTTTCCGGGGCTCCTCGATTCTCTCTCCAATAATCGAGAGTATTTCATCCCAGCTTTTATCGATTAATTCATCGACTTCTTTTTCCCGCTCTCGGGCCAATTTGCCCAATCCCTGTTTTATCTCAGATGCAACGGCCTGTTTTTTTCGCCCTACTTCCCGCTGCCATTTGTTCCAGTCAACAGCCTCCCTGTTTTCAACATACTCTTTGAGAAAATTTATCTGAAAACGCTTAATCCTCTCGGAAAGCACCAGTACTTTATCCTGTTTAATACTCAACAATAGAAACAGGACAAGGAAGACGGTGAGAAAAAAGGAGACCATGAGGATATTTTTTAGATATTGATTGAGCGAGAAAAAAGATTCAGGGACAAGGTAGCCGAGGTAGCCGACGTCCTCTTTATAGGTACTAAAAAGAAAAAACCGGTTTTCACCCTCGGCGGCAAGAATAGGTTCGGTTTGTATTGTGCGGTATTCGGATTCCGACTGCCATACCGTATCGAGCTCTTCTTTTATTTCGCTGTTTTCCTCTACATTTATATTGAAAAGATAACCTCTGCGGTCCACGAGTGAAAAATCACGGCCTTCCTCGAGCACATTCTTTTTGATCAGATCATTTTTGAGGTCCCGCTTCGAAACATAAAACAGAGCGGTCCCTTTAAAGATATCAACATGATCATAAAATGGGAATTGATAGATTAGCCTGTTGTTTTCTGCATCGATGATATAATCTCCGGACTCCCCTTCGGAAAGAAGCAAGGCTTCTTCCGGTAGAGAGGTATCGACATCCTTTAACCGGTTGTATACCACTGAGAAATCATCCTCACGCTTCATATCCGCGTCATACGTGCTGTAATGGATGTTTCCTTTCGTATCCACCAGTCTGACAAAAAGAAGCCCCGGGAATTCTGTTTTCAGATTGTTGTATGCAGTACGCCGTTGAAAAATGTCTTCCTGGCTCTGGTTCGGTAGGAATGACCGTTTTACATAATCTGCCGAGATAAAAGAGCGAAAAAGTTCCCGGTTGTGACGGTTATACTCTTCAATTGCAACGGTTGCATCTTCTACCTCTGATGATATTTCGTTTTTTATACGCTGATTGTAGAACCGGGTCTCAACAAACGAAAAAAGACCCGAAAAAGCAAAAATAACAAAAGCACTGAAGATTATGACCGTGATTAATAGACTGACCGCTACTTTTACTACTGGTTTCATTATATTTGAGACTCTCTACTGTAATAATATATCGGCAGATAGTAATCATCAATAGAGGGCCGAAAAGAAAAGTCAAAAAAAGCATCCCTTCCACCCGATGAGAGCCGTAAAGGATGCTTGATTTTGCTTAAACAAAGTATTTTTGAATA
>CAZKZZ010000026.1:0-30563 GCA_964557375.1 uncultured Spirochaetales bacterium
ATTGAGCTTCGAAGCGCTGCGGGTGGAACTGCTGCTGCTGGAACTGACCAATCAGCCTGCCTATTTCGGGGCGATCATCACGAGGATTGTCTTTTTCGGCAGAATTTTCAGGATTCTCTGTCTGTTTACGGCCGGTCTTTTTGCCACCGGTTTTACCTATCAAAAATACGAGCTGTTTATCGGTCTTGCCATTCTCATCGCTTTTACCTTAGCCGGTACCGTTGCGGTGGACACATCCAAAATGCTCAATGAGCTGATCTACGATGTGGGCAACCGGTTCGAAGTGAGAGTGGTCCTGATTGGATTGAGCATAGCTACCGTCTTCAATTTTGTGTTAGGAGGAATACTGCACAATAACCGGGATTACCTGTTTATCGGCGCGGGTGCCGCCTGTGCGGTCGTAGGGCTCGAACTTCTCAGCCACTCTCTCGAGCTGTATCTGATCATTCCCGGATTTGTCCTTCTTTTAGGGGGGATATTTCTCTACAGCAACAGGGTCCACGCTCTCTATATGTGGGGCGGGTGAGGCAGATTATCTATCTACAGGAGCAGGAGGGCCGCGGCCAAACCGGTTCCGAGCGGTATGACGATATTATCCATGTCCTTGAGGGGGAGTGCCTCGAGAACGGTCGCTACGATTGCGATCAAGAGTGAAACACCGAGGTAGCCGGTCAGAAGAAAAGACACGACAAAGACGATAAGCAGGCAGGTCATACTGCCTGATGCAGTTTTGCCGCCGGTAAAAGGCAGCTCTATGCCACCGATTCCCTTACCGATGACGCTCGAGAAACTGTCACCGAAGGCGAGTGCGTAGATCGCAATGGAGGCTGCCGGTTCGGGATAGAAGAAGAGAGCGCCCATCGCCCCCAATCCGAGAGTGACCGGCCCCAATACATAGGAGCCTCTGTCACGTTCCCGCGAGGCGAGGTCGGTAAGCCGGGTGATGATGAAAACCGATTTCCCTTCACACCGCAGTTTTTCCGCCCAAGAGTATACGACAATACCGAAACCGAGCAGTAGAAGGGTGGCGTAAATATTGACCGATGCGAAGAGGGGAACGAAGGCGATGAGAAGGTGGATTCCCTTTCTCACTAATTCCGTTGTTAATTCTGAAGAAGGTGCTTTGTAAGCAACTTCGCCGGCTATCACTGTTGCAAGACTTTTCTGCATAATGTTTTCCCTTAAAGGTCGTTACTCCTTAAACTAACTATGCAAAAACCTTGCCAACTATTTCCGCCCGGAAAAACAAAAATAATTTTCTATATTATAATGATTTATATGCCAGGTCGTTAGATAAAATGGAGATAAATTTCAAATGTTATACTTTATTATACGAAAATATTCACGTTTCACTATGATTAGATGCAGAACCAAAACGGTGCGCGGGTGCGCTGATTCGTTGTTCAGGAAGGAACAAGAACCGGGGCTTAATAGCCCCGATCCTCATCTTGATTATCTCGTAACTTTTTTACCACTTTTCCAAGCAGTTTGTCAATCTGCGGTTTAAAAAAATAGCCTATTGCGATTCCTGCTAAGAGCCAAAAAAACATTATCCTTCCTCCTCGGTAACGATCTCGATTTTAACTCCTCCTTCGGTTTTCACTTCATCTTTCGGAGGAATGGTTACGGTGAGAATTCCCCGTTTGAACACGGCCTTTACATTTTCCCGGTCGAATTTGTCCGCGGGAACGTAGTACCGCTGCTCGGAGATGTCCTTGAGCTTGAGCCGCCGTTTAAAGTATTTGACATCTTCCTGCTGCTGCTTCGCGTCTTCCGGCACGGTTGCTGAAAACAGCATGTGGTCTCCGTGAAACTCGAGGGTGATGTCTTCCTCCCGAAATCCGGAAAGCGCGAACTCGAAGACCAGTGTTTTATTGCTGGTCATGAACACGTTGGTGGGAGGGTAGGAATAGGTGGGATAGAAATCCACCGTTTCGTCCCAGTGGAAGGGATGTTTCCGCTTCTCTCTGAAATCGTCTTTGAACGCTTCGCCGAAGTCCTGGGCGGCTTCAAAGATCTCGTCCATGATCCGACCGATGTCGATCACAATTTTGTCTTTCATACGAAACTCCTGTATGGAAAGTTCGGCCCCTCGTACGAGGCGGCCTCTCGGGCGTGTCCTTTTTCGGCACAACGCCGTATCATCATTATTAATATACTGCTTAGATACGGGGATGGCAACAACAGTCCTTTTCTGCTACTGTGCATGCTATGAGAGTACTCTACATCGGGGAAATCGTCGGCAAAGCGGGGGTTTTTTGCGTCAAAAACCTCCTTCCCGCCCTGAGAGAGGAGAAAGGGATTGATTTCGTTATCGCAAACGGCGAAGGGGCAACCGGCGGATTCGGACTCGGGAAAAACCACTCTATTTACCTGCATAAACTGGGGATCGACACCATCACGATAGGAGAGTGCGGGTTCTATAAAAAGGACATGGTGACCCACATTCCCAAGGCATCCTACATGCTGCGTCCGGTCAATTATCCCAAAGGGGCACCGGGAAGGGGATGGTGGATCTACGAAAAAGGGGAAGAAAAGATAGCGGTCATCTCGGTACTCGGGCAGTCGGGATTTACCCGGCTCCATCTTGCCAACCCGTTTCTCTTTTTACCCGACCTTATCGAGCGGATCAAACAGGACACCGGCCGGATCATCGTCGATTTTCACGCTGCAACTACTGCCGAGAAAAAAACCCTCGCTTACTATCTCGACGGAACAGTTTCCGGGGTGATCGGGTCCCATTTCAAGGTGCCTACCTCGGATGAGATGATATCCCCCAAAGGAACGGCGAGCATTACGGACGCGGGAAGGACCGGCAGTAACAACTCGGTAATGGGGCTAGCCCCCCATATCGAGGTTCAGAAATATGTCTCAGGAATCCCCGAACGCTCCGAAGAGGTGTGGGACGAGCTCGAACTGCAGGGAGTGCTCATCGATATTGATACCGCCGGAAAAGCGACCCATATCGAACGGATCAAACATCCGGTAGACGAGGAAATATGGCAGAATGAGAGAAATAGGGACCATAGTAAAAATAAAAGGTGAGATCGTCACACTCAAATTCCAGAAAACCGAGGCGTGCGAAAGCTGCGGGAGCAGTTTCTGCAATACCAAAGACCGGGTCTTCGAAGCAAAGAACAGCAGGGACCTGCCTCTCGCAGAGGGGGAAACCGTTGCAGTCTACCTTCCCACCGGCAAGACCATCGGGGCCAGCTTTATGGTCCTCATCTTCCCCCTGATGCTGTTTATTCTGCTTTTTATCCTGAGCGGCAAGCTGTTCCCCGAAAGCGGGGAAGGAGTTCAGGCATTAGCAGGGCTCGCGGGCCTGGCGATCGGATTCGGGGTAAGCATTCTCTTGAGAAACGTGCGCAAAACGAACGATATGCCCGAGATAATCGAAAAAACCGGTTAGCTGTGTTGATCAGGAGTGCTGCACGGCATCGGGTTCTTTCTGCTCCGCCGCGAGCTTTCCGATGGTCTCCGCCATTTTGTCTAAGGGAACGATATACTCGATAAAACCGCTTTCAATAGCTACCTTGGGCATACCGTACACCACACTGGACGCCCTGTCCTGACCGATGGTAATACCTCCCATGCTCTTGATCGCCCCGATACCCCGGACCCCGTCCTTACCCATCCCGGTCATGATTACTGCAATGGATCCCGCGCCGTACTGCTTCGCAATCGATGAAAACAGCACATCGACCGAGGGCCGGTGGCCGTTTACCGGGTCTTTGCTCGAGAGACGCACGACAGTGGAGAGGTTCTTTTTTTCGAGTTCCATGTGGTAGTTTCCCGGTGCGATCAGTACGCGCCCCGGCTGCACGAGATCACCATCCTGCGCTTCTTTTACCGACAGCGGGCAGATCCGGTCGAGACTCTTGGCAAACTCCTCGGTAAAGCCGGCCGGCATATGCTGTACAACCACCACGGGGAGGGAAAGATTTTTATCGATTGCCATGAAAACATCCCGCAAAGCGTTCGGCCCTCCGGTGGAAATCCCGATCGCGATAACGCGGGCTTTCTCCTTTCTCTTACCGCCCGCACTCTTTTTCGCGAGCACCTGGGGAAGCTTGGGATGTTCTAAAGCAGCGTATTCCTTTTCGATGATCTTCGGTTTTTCTCTCTCTTCTTCCCGTTTTATCTCGAGAAGCGGTCTTCTGCTTTTCTGGTAGTTGCGGCCGTAGACACGAATCGTCTCGATGAGTTTCTCACTTACCTTGTGAATGTCTTGAGAAACGGGACCGGAAGGTTTTAAGATAAAATCGGAAGCTCCGAGGGAAAGGGCCTCCATGGTAATCTTGGCCCCTTTCTTTGCCAGCGAAGAGAGAATGACTACCGGGATATCGATTTTCCGCTTCTTTCGTTCCTGGAGGAACTCGATACCGTTCATCTCCGGCATCTCGAGATCGAGAACGATGACATCGGGATTTACGCGGGGGATTTTGTCCAGCGCAAACCGGCCGTTCATCGCTTTGTCCGCGACTTCCAGCCCCTCGGCGCCTTCGACGATTTTTCCTACCAGATTCCGCATGAGTGCGGAATCATCAACAATCAGTACAGATATAGTATCCCGGTTCATGAAAGCCCCTGCTGCTCTACGAATTTTTTATAGATTACCGCCCAGTCCGTCTTCAAAAACTCGAACTGGGTCTTCATCCCGAACAGTGATTCCGAGTGGCCGATAAACAGAAAGGAGTGGTTGCTCATCGCCCGCCAAAATTGATCGATTACCGCTTTTTGCGCCGCCTCGTCAAAATAGATGATAACATTCCTGCAGAAGACCGCATCGAGATTTCGCTGTCCGCTGTCGTGCTTCAAATTATGATAATCGAATTTGATCAGCTTTTTAATATCCTCGACGATTTGATAGCCGTTGGACTTCTTTTCAAAATATTTATTGAGGTACCTCTCCGGCACGCCGCTGATACGCATCTCGGGATAAAACCCTTCCTGCGCGGTCATGAGGGATTTCAAGCTCAAATCCGAGGCGGTAATTTCGATCTTGATTTCGGGAGGGAGAATCTCTTTGAGCACGATGGCTATGGAGTACGGTTCTTCACCCGTGGAGCAGCCCGCACTCCATATCTTGAGCTTTGTATCTCCGGTCTTTCGTTTGTAATCGACTAAATGGGGTACGACGTAATGCTCAAACGTCTGAAAATGGGCATTGTTGCGGAAGAACCGGGTGAGATTGGTGGTTACACTGTCTAAGAGAATCTTCAGTTCATCGCTATTTTTTTTTATGAGAGAGTAGTATTCGGAGATGCTGTCCAGACCGGCTTTCTTGAGCCGTTCTTTGAGCCGGCTTTCTAAAATCGATCTGTTGGAACTGGAGAAATGAATGCCGCTTTCATCATAAATTATAGTGCGAAACTGTTCGAACTCATGCTCTGCTAAGAAATTATCCATATACGTATGTTTGACAAAGTGTATTTATTAACAATTTTAGTGTCAATATGAAATAATGTGCTATATTGAAAACAGAGATGAAAGAGCACATGACTGAAATGACTATAAAAGGGATCGCAATGGACCAAAAAAGCGATCTGCCTATCCTGATCCTCCAGTCCAGAGAAAACGGGGCCGCCCTTCCCATCTGGATCGGGCCGTTCGAGGCGAGTGCCATCATTACCGAAATGGAGGGAGTGCATCCCCCCCGGCCCCTCACCCACGATCTTTTTTCGCTCTTTCTTTCCAAACACAATTTCACAATAAACCGTTTGGAGATATACGGAAGGGTCGAAGACCGCTACTTCGCCCGGCTCGAATATCGGCACGGCATACGGAACTATCGAATGGAAGTGAGGCCGAGCGACGGGGTTGCCCTTGCCCTTCGGCTGGGGGCTCCGATTATGGCAAACGATGAACTGGTAGATTCCCGTGTCGCCGACAATTTCCTCCTCAACAATTCCGACAATCTCTCCTCGGAAATACTTTTTTTGAAAAAAGACCAGCTAAAGACCTACCTTATGTGATAACCGGTTGGCAGAGTATCCCTGGTTTCATATAATCAAACACAAATGAAAAAATACATCTTTGTCACAGGCGGAGTGTGTTCGAGTTTGGGGAAAGGTATTGCGGCAGCCTCCCTGGGCACACTCCTTGAAAGCAGAGGTCTTGCTGTAAGGATGATCAAGATAGATCCTTATATCAACGTTGATGCAGGCACCATGAGTCCGTATCAGCACGGCGAGGTGTATGTAACCGATGACGGTGCCGAAACCGACCTCGACCTCGGCAACTACGCCCGGTTTACCTCCTCCCCCTTGAGCCGGGAAAACTCCATCACCACCGGTCAGGTGTATCAGGAGGTGATCAAAAAGGAGCGGGAAGGCAGGTTTTTAGGAAGGACCGTACAGGTCATCCCCCACATCACAGACGAGATAAAACGGCGGATCATCCTCATCGGCGAACAGGAAGACGTAGATGTTACCATAACCGAAATCGGCGGTACCGTAGGGGATATCGAATCGGTGCCGTTTCTCGAAGCGGCCCGGCAGTTTATTACCGACCTGGGTAAAAAGAACGTGATGTTTGTCCATCTCACCCTGATTCCCCAGGTAGTGGGCGGAGAGCTGAAAACAAAACCGACCCAGCATTCGGTCAAGGCGCTTCGGGAGATCGGTATTCAGCCGGATATTCTCCTCTGCCGTACTCCCTGGGTCCTCGAAGACAGCCTGCGAAACAAAATCGCCCTGTTTACCAATGTTGACGTGGAAGCCGTCATCTCCGCCTATGATGTAAAACGGTCCATCTATGAGATCCCGCTGGTGTATAACAGCCAGAAACTCGATGAGATCGTTCTGGACAGACTGCACATCGAGAAAAAACCTGCAGCTTTGGAAGGGTGGCAGCAGGTTGCAGAGATATACAACAACTCGGAAAAACGGGTAAAAATCGCCCTGGTAGGCAAATATGTAGAGCTCAACGACACCTATAAATCGATACACGAGGCACTCATTCACGGCGGTATTGCCAATGCGGCGCGGACGGAAATCGAATATATCGATTCAGAGACACTGGAAAAAGACCGGGACTATGAAAAACAGTTCGAAGGGGTGGACGGCGTCCTCATCCCGGGGGGGTTCGGGCAGCGGGGCATCGAGGGGATGATCAACGCGGCCAAGTTTGCCCGTACAAACGGGGTCCCCTATCTCGGTATCTGCTTGGGCCTCCACGTGATGATCATCGAATACGCCCGTTCCGCGCTGGGCCTGGAACAGGCGGACAGTACCGAGTTTTCTCCCGAAACGCCGCACCCGGTCATCACCCTTCTGGCCGAACAGATCGACGTAAAGGCGTACGGGGGGACGATGCGGTTGGGACGGGGAGAGACCCATCTGATAAGCGGGACCATCATGCGGGAGGTGTACGGAAAACCGATTATATTCGAACGGCACCGCCACCGCTACGAGGTGAACAACCGGTACCGCAATCAGCTCGCCGAAAGCGGCCTGGTCATTAGCGGGGTGACCCCGGACCATGCCCTGGTGGAATCGATCGAATGGCCTAATCACCCCTGGGGGGTTTCCGTACAGTTCCACCCCGAGTTCCGGTCAAAACCAATTGACGCCCACCCGCTCTTTGCCCGGTTTATCGGGGCGGCCATAGAAAGAAACTCATGAAACAGAGGGTCATGAAGCGAGCCGTTTTTTCCATTCCGCTTTTTATACTGCTCATCTTTTCTACGGGATGCAGCCTCGACTACGAAGAGGGGACCATCGCGGATGACATCTCGGAGGACATTCCTAATCTGGTCCTCTTCGAAGTGGAGCAGACCGTGGTCTCCAAAGGGGTGCCCACATACCACATAACAGCGGAACGGGCGGAAACATTTGAAAAACGGAACACGACGATCCTCTACAACGTGCTTTTTCAGGAGCTCGATGAAGAGGGAGAAGTGATTACCGAAGGATGGGCCGATCACGTGGTGTTCCACACCGACACGGACAATGCCGAGCTTACCGGAGAGCTCTCCTTCTACTCTTCCGAGGAGGAAGCACAGATCGATGCCGACTATCTCGAATGGAACGACGAGACGCAGACACTGAAAGGACGGCCGAATGAGGCCGTCACCATTCGGGAGAAATCCGGATCTCACGTAAGGGGGACCGGATTCGTGGGGGAGTTTTCCGAGAAGCGGGTCGAGTTCTCCGGAACATCTTCGGGTGAATATATCGACGAGGATGAAGAAGAAGGAGGAGAAAACCGTGTTCGCACCCGGTAACAAACGACATCAGTCCGCTCGCCTCGTTCTTGTACCGGTTCTGTTCATCGTGCTGTCCGCACTCGGGGCCCCCGGCCTCTTCGGGGCGGAAGACTTTACCTTTTCGAGTGACCGTATGTCCACCATTATTGCGAAGGGCAGAGAGCGGACCCTTCTCTCAGGCAACGCCCGCATCGTCTCCGATACGACCGAGATAACCGCCGAAGAGATAGAATTGTTCGGGGACGAGTCCCGGTACGCACTCTGCTACGGCAATGTTACCGTTATCGACGACGAGAAAGGGATCAAACTGACCTGTGACGAGCTTTTTTACGACCGGGAAATCGATTTGAGCCGGATAGACGGATACTCGGAGATGATAGACCAGAAAAACGAAATCGTGGTAAAAGGCGGGTTCCTCGAACATTTCGGGGATGATGACATCACCATCGTGCAGATCGGGGTGAGAATTCTCAAAGAAGAGATGGCCTGCAGGTCGGAGTTCGCCCGGTACAAACGGGAGGAAGACCTGCTCGAACTCTCCGGTATGCCGTACGTGTACTGGAAGGGGGATGAATACCGCGCCTCGAGAATAATCATCAATCTGGACACCGACGAGATACGGCTCGAAGGAGAGGTGACCGGGACCATCACCACGGAGGATGAAGAAGAGGGCGAAGGCGGGCAGGGCGCTGAAGGACCGGGCCCCGGCGGTGAAACGTCGAGCGGGGAGGCATCGGGTACCGCAGGCTCGAGCGAACAGGGGACCGAGATCAGCCGACCGCAGGCCCGGGAATCAGGCGATACAGGACCGGCCAATGAGTGACCGGGAGCTAAACAGCATGGCTGCAGAAACAACAGAAAAGACCACCTTAGCGGTGGAAGGCCTCAAGAAAAGCTTCGGAAAGAAGGACGCGGTATTAGACGTCAGCTTTTCTATGCGTCAGAGTGAAATCGTCGGGCTTCTCGGACCCAACGGTGCGGGAAAGACCACCGTGTTCTACATGATTGTCGGTTTTATCCGCCCTACGGCAGGCAAGATATACTTACATGAGCAGAACATCACCTCTCTTCCCATGTACAAACGGGCCCAGCGAGGGATCTCCTACCTGCCTCAGGAGGCTTCGGTATTCAGAAAATTGACAGTAGAACAGAACGTCATGGCGATTTTAGAGACCCGAAAGGACCTTTCCGGAGAAGAAAAGAAGGACCAGCTCGAATCACTTTTGAGGGAATTAGGCATTACCGAAGTACGGAAACAGAAGGCGTTTACCCTCTCCGGAGGGGAACGGCGGCGTACTGAAATAGCCCGCTCCTTAGCAATACACCCCAAGTTTCTGCTCTTAGACGAGCCGTTTGCAGGTATCGACCCCATCGCGGTGTACGAAATCAAACGGATCGTTCAGGCACTCTCCGATAAGGGGATCGGAATACTCATCACCGACCACAACGTTCGAGACACATTAGAGATTACGGAACGTTCCTACATCATCAATCTCGGTGAAATTATGGCCAGCGGGTCCCGCGACGAGCTCCTCTCCAACGAGGTTGCCCGCCAAATCTACCTCGGCCGGGACTTCCAGATGTGAAAACAGCCCGAAACAATTGACAAACACCCCATAGATAATCATCATTAATAGTAGTGCAGTATCAGAAACCGATAATTACCCAGCAGCAGAAACTCAAAATGAACCCGCAGCTCTATCAGTCTATCCGGCTGATGGCAATGCCCATTCAGGAGCTGCGTTTCCGGATCCAGGAGGAGCTGGAACGAAACCCCGCACTCGAGATCCTCGAAGAACGGTCCGAGCTTTCTTTGGACGAAGAGACCGCAAGCCAATCGGAAGAGTACGATTACTTCGAGAACAGCTCCGACCCCGGGTATACCGGAAGGCGGGGTGAAGAGGCGAGTGAGTCCAAACGGCAGTTCATAGAGGGGGCCCTCTCCAGGTCCGAATCGCTCCAGGAACATCTGCTGTGGCAGCTGCGGCTGCAGCCCATCCCCGAACTGTGGTTCGAGATCGGAGAGATGCTCATCCGTAATCTCGATGATAACGGCTTTCATCTGGAAGACCCCTTTTCACTGGCAAAAGAAGAACATCGGGAAATACTCATCAAGATGATGGACCTCATCCGGGGGTTCGAACCGGTAGGAACGTGCACCGCCAATTACCATGAATCAATTATCGTTCAAACCGAGAAAGCATCAGATGCACCGGAACGTACGAAAGAGCTCTTAGAAAACCATCTCACCCTCCTCGAAAAGGGCAAACATGAAGAGATTATGCACAAAATGCATATCAGTAAAGAGGAATTCGAAGAGATCGTCACCTTTATCCGCCACCTCGATCCTATGCCGGGGAGAAACTATACTTCCCAGCAGCCGACCTACGTCATTCCCGATGTCATGGTGCGGGAAAAAAACGGGGAGTTCGTCATCATTTTAAATGATGAAGAGATTCCGGTATTGGGTATCAACTCCTTCTTTACCACCCTGATCAAGGACAATAAGAACAAACCGGAGCCGAAAATAAAGAAGTTTGTCAATTCCAACGTAAAAGACGCCCGCTGGTTCATCAGGAGCATCAATCAGCGCAACGAAACGCTTCTAAAAATCACCCGGGCCGTGGTGGAGTTTCAGCGTGATTTCTTTATAAAAGGGCCCAAATACTTGGTCCCGCTTACCCTCAAGGACATTGCGGATGAGGTGGGGGTCCACGAAACCACTGTCTCCCGTATTGCCAACGCCAAATACGTGCAGACTGAATGGGGGATTTTTGAACTGCGTTACTTCTTCTCGAACTCCATTACCGGTGCCGGCTCGAGCGGGTCCCGGTATTCGAAAGAAGGGGTAAAGGCGATTATCAAAGAGATAATCGAAGAAAACGATACAGGGAAACGGCTGTCCGATCAAAAAATTGCGGATTCACTGCAGCAGCGGGGGATCAAACTCGCCCGGCGGACTGTTGCAAAATATAGAAACGAATTAGATATCATGTCATCTTATGATAGATGAGGGGGTTTTATGAACATTGACGTAAAGAGCGTCCATTTCGACATTTCAGACGAAGCAAAAGAATATATAGAAAAAAAGATACATAAAATTGATTATGCCAAAGATATGATCGTCGACATCCTCTTTACACTGACAAAAGAAAAAAATGAATTCAAGATAGACGTGAACATCAATTTCCGCTGGAACTATTCCCATCACATCACAGTAAAACGGTTCGACATGTTCGAAGGAATAGACGTGTTGATGGATAAAATCGAAAAAAAGGTCCGAAGAGAGAAGGAAAAGATAAAAAGTCATCAATGAAACAATTTACCGTATTGGATTTATTGAATCTCGATTTAAAAGACCACAATGCACTGGACTTGGTCTGTCTCTACGGGAGGCCGGGACTGGTCAGAGAGATCACGGTCCCCGAACTGAATCGGCCCGGTCTTGCCTTGAGCGGGTTCTTCGATAACTTTGCCTACCAGCGGATCCAGATCTTGGGACGGGGCGAACATGCCTACATCTGCAAACTTGCCGACGAACACGATCCGGACAACTTTAAAACGATGTTCTCCTACCGGATCCCCTGCTGTATCTTTACTCACGGACTAGAACCGCCTGATGATTTTGTAACCATAGCAGAAGAGGTGTCCTGCCCGCTGCTGCAGACCGATTTGGCCTCATCCGATTTTTCGATCCGGCTTATCTGGGCGCTCAACAACGTTTTTGCGCCCAAAAAAATCATCCACGGTGTTTTGGTAGAGGTGTTCGGTATCGGTGTCCTGATCTTAGGTGACAGCGGAGTGGGAAAAAGTGAAGCGGCCTTGGAACTGATCGAACGGAACCACCGCCTTATTGCCGACGATGCGGTAGAAATAAAGTGTGTAAACGGCAATATTCTCATGGGCACGAGTGCAAACAGCGCCATCGGTCACCATATGGAGATCCGGGGATTGGGGATCATAAATGTGGCCCATCTTTTCGGAGTGGGGGCCATACGGGACAAGAAGCAGATCCAGTTGATCGTCCAGCTCGAGGAGTGGGACGCCAATAAGGAATATGACCGTATCGGGTATCAGGACAACACCATGGAGCTGCTCGATGTAAAAGTCCCCTATCTCCAGATTCCGGTCAAACCGGGCAGGAATATTCCGGTCATCATCGAAACCGCCGCTATGAACGAACGTCTGCGGAGGATGGGTTTCTACTCGGCCAACGAGTTCAATCAAAATATTATGAAGTGGCTCGAAAGTGAAAACGCGCGCAGCACCTACTTCAGAAATAATGTGGTCTTTTAGCAGGGAAGGGAATGGTAGAGCGAGAAGTTGTTATCAAAAACCGAGCCGGCATCCACGCACGACCAGCCGCTCTGCTCGTACAAACAGCGAACAAGTTTAACTCCAATATATCCTTCGTTAACGGGAGCGACCGGGTAAACGGAAAATCCATTATGGGGATCATCACCCTCGGAGCAAGTTACAACACTACTATTAAAATCGAAGCGGACGGGGAGGATGAAGAAGAGGCCGTAAAAGCACTGGTCACACTATTTGAAAACAGGTTCGAGGAGGGGTAGCACGAGGTTTTCCCTTCTGCTTTTGCCGTTACTGTTTCTGCAGACGATACTTCTCTTTTCTCAGCAAACCGATCTTTCGGTTGATGAAGAGGCCGGACGGTATGTAATCAGTATTACTATGCTGGACGCTTCGACCGAAAAATTGATCGACTCGATCCGGGAAGGGTATACAGCAGAGGTCAGTTTCCAAATCCGGCTCTACAAGAAAATGACCGGTCTGTTTCGAATATTCGGAGACCGGATGATCGCGGAATACCATCCCACCTTTGAGGCGAGATGGGACGTGTTTAACAATCATTTTACTATCGTCGATACGGAAGGCCGGCCCCATATCTACACATCGAGAGAAAAGTTTCTCGACCATTTTCTCCATCTCTCGGAGTTTCCCATCTCTTTTGAGATGCAGGAGGGGGAGGAGTACTACATTCTGAGCAATGTCCGGCTCAACACGATGAAACTGGTCCCCCCGCTGACTCTGCTTGCCCCTCTTTTGCGCGGAAGGTGGGAATCGAGCAGTTGGGTGCGTAAACCGCTCCCTCTCGATGCCGGTCCGGTCAGCAGCACACCGGCAGCTACTATCCGGAGCCCGGAAGGAGACCACCCCGGATGAGACCGTTTCGATTCAACCGCAGCTCCGCGATCGGCCTTTTCAGCATCATGCTTCTCTACATCCTCCTCATCGTGTTGATTCTGATTCTCTCGAACCAGATGCTCAGAGATATCGCCGAAGGGCGCTCCCTTTCAAATTTTATGATCATTCCGCTGGCGGTGGTACTCCCCGTCTTCCTGATCGGTTCCATTATCTACAATGTGGTAAAGCTCTTCCGCGAACGGGCGAAACGGAACCCCGGTGTCCGGTTCAAAATCCGGCTGATTATTTTTTTCTCGATTATTGCGCTCCTCTCCGCGGTACCGCAGGGAATTCTCTCCCTGGGATTTATCGACACCACGGTCAATTCCTGGTTCAGTAACCGCCTCGGACGCGCCCTGCAGGGAGGACTATCCATTGCTCTCGAGTATCACGACGAACAGATCGAGAACCTCAAATCGATCAACGAAAGCAATGTGCTCTCCATCATCCTGCAGGATATCGAGAAACGACCAGGCCGTATCTGGCGGCATATTTCATCGATAGACAGGTCTATCGAGAGTGTTCAGATATTCGATGAACAGGGTAATGAGGTGCTGTTCGAAGGAGAGGAACAGGGACGGGTCGAGTACGGTTCGGTAGATGATGCACAAGAGGGACTGCTGCCCAAAGAGGCGAAAGCGGACGTTACCATTATCCGGACCCTGAAGACATATTCCCTCGATGAGAACAACTACCGTGTGGTCATCTCGAAGGTGCTCCCCCAGGATTTCGACAAGAAAGCGGAGGAGTTGACCAGTTCGCTCGCCGTGTTCAAACAGTTAAACGAATTCCAGACTGTTTTTCGGCTCGTTCTTATAGCCTTTTACTTCTTTTTCTCATTTCCGATTCTCCTTCTCGCGATCTTAGCCAGCTTTCTGTTGAGTGAGGAGATAATACGGCCTATCGTCAACATCGAAGATGCTACCAAGCGGGTCGCGGAAGGGGACTTCACCATCCGTATTCTCGCCCGGCCCCACGATGAACTGGCGATTCTGATCCGGTCCTTCAACCAAATGGTCAGCGAATTGGAACACTCCCGGCTGAAAACGATGCAGACCGAAAAGGTGTCCGCCTGGCAGGAGATCGCCCAGCGTATGGCCCATGAGATAAAAAATCCGCTTACCCCTATCAAACTTTCCGCCCAGAGGCTCCTGCGTAAGTACGAACAGAACGGCGATGATTTTCCGGTAATACTCAAGAACTCGGTCTCATCGATTATTCGGGAAGTAGACAATCTCACCACCATGCTCCAGGAGTTTCGTGATTTCGCCCGGCTTCCCGCGCCCCAGCCGGAAGCGGTCAATCTCAAAAAGCTCCTCGAGGAGGCGATCGCGACCTATGACACTACGTATCCGAACGTTTCGATCAACATCGACACGGACGAGTCACTCCACATTTCGGTAGACCGGAACCAGATCTATCAGGTCTTTACAAATCTCGTGAAAAACGGTATCGAGGCAACCTCGAAACGCGAGGAGCGGGGGGAGATCTATATTCGGACAGACCTTGTCACGAAAGGCAATCTTCGCTACTGTAGAATTCAGATCCAGGACAACGGATCAGGAATCGATGCGGACAACTATGATCAGGTTTTTAATCCTTATTTTACGACAAAAAAGGACGGTACGGGGCTCGGCCTTCCCATAGTCGAGCGGATCGTGGCTGATCATAACGGTCAAATTTGGTTTGAATCCGAAAAAGGGGTTGGGACTACCTTCTTTGTCGATCTTCCCGCGGAGGAGAGATGAGCACAATACTCGTCATTGATGATGAACCCGGCATACGAACAATACTCCAGGAAATTCTCGAAGACGAGAAGTATAAGGTCATCACTGCTGAAGACGGAATAGAAGGACTCCGCTACATCGAAGAGGAGATCATCGACCTGGTCATTCTCGATGTGTGGCTTCCCAACAAAGGCGGGATCGATGTCTTAGAAGAGATCAAAGAAAAGCATCCCGATATCGAAGTAATCATCATTTCCGGCCACGGCAGTATCGATATGGCAGTCAAAGCGGTCAAACTCGGTGCGTTCGATTTCCTCGAAAAACCGCTCTCACTGGAAAGGGTCGTAACTCTGGTAAAAAACGCACTTACCATCGAAGACCTGAAGCGGCAGAACAAGGCGCTCAAGGACTCGCTTTTTATCGAAGACGAGATGATCGGGAAAAGCGCTGAGATGGAGAAAATCAGGGGGCTGATCGATCAGAGTGCCGCTACCGATGCCCGGATTCTTATTACCGGTGAAAACGGAACGGGAAAGGAGCTGGTTGCCCGCCAGATCCACCGGAAAAGCACCCGTTCCCATGCTCCGTTTATCGAAGTAAACTGCGCGGCTATCCCGGAGAACCTTCTCGAGAGTGAACTGTTCGGCCATGAAAAAGGATCTTTTACCAGCGCCGTTGCCCGCAGAAAAGGAAAGTTCGAAATCGCCCATCGAGGCACCCTCTTCCTCGATGAGATCGGGGACATGGCCCTGAGTGCCCAGGCAAAGGTGCTCCGCGTCGTCCAAGAAATGAAATTCGAACGGATCGGCGGAGAATCTTCTATCTCAGTGGATGTCCGGCTCATTGCCGCTACTAATAAAGACCTGCAGGAAGAGATCTCCCGGAAGCGGTTTCGGGAAGACCTCTTTTTCCGCCTCAATGTCATCCCCATCCACATCCCCCCGCTTCGGGAGCGAACAGCAGACCTCGAACCGCTTATCGATTATTTCCTCAAAAAATTCAACCGGGAGGAAGGACGGCCGACGCAATCCATCTCACCCGAGGGTATGAGTGTCCTCAAACAGTATCCCTGGCCCGGAAATATTCGAGAATTGAAAAATTTCGTAGAGCGTATTACTATTATGAGTGATGAGGAGACCATTTCTCCGGAAACGGTTCACTACTATCTCGGCGAAAAGAAGAAACGGTCTTCCCCGGACGAGCTGAAGGAATTCGAGAATATGAAACTCGCCGATGCAAAAGACCATTTCGAAAAGAAGTTTCTTACCCAAAAACTGTTCGAAAACGACTATAATATTTCCCGGACTGCGGAAACACTAGGCATCTATCCGAGCAATCTTCACGGTAAAATAAAAAAACTCGGCATAGAGATAAAGAAATGAAGAAACTGACCAATCGACAGAACGAGGTTCTCTCCTTCATCCGCAATTACCTGAACAAACATAAATACCCTCCCACGATCCGCGAGATTGCCGGGAACTTCAGTATTTCCGTGAAGGGTGCTTACGATCATGTAAAAGCTTTAGAGAAGAAAGAGAAGATCCGGTGTAATATAAACAGGTCCCGGGCAATCGAGCTCATCGGACAGGATACGGAAGAGGAAGAGTTTATTACCATCCCTATCATCGGCAACGTTGCCGCGGGGATACCTCTATTCGCGGAAGAGAACCAGGAAGGAACGGTAAAATTACCCGCTACCTCCCTGAAGAAGGGGAAGCATTTTGCACTCCAAGTAAAGGGGGACAGCATGCAGGATGCCGGCATTATAGACGGAGATCTAGCGATTTTTCTCCACCAGAATACCGCGGATAACGGGAACATCGTAGTGGCAATGGTAAACGAAGCGGTGACTCTGAAGCGGTTTTTCAAAGAAAAAAACAGGGTAAAGCTGAAAGCCGAGAACCCGGTCTACCCTCCCATTTATACCCAGAATATTCAGATCCTCGGAAAATTGGAGTACATCTTCAGACAGTATGAGTAATTTAGACGGTGCCGTTTTTCTCCTCTTAGGTCCGGAGTACGGGGCAAAAGAGGAGTTCGTAACAAAAGTGAAAAAGGGCCTTACCAGTTCTGCCGGAGAGGAGCCTGAGACACACACCTTTTATCCGTTTGACACTCCGGTCAATGCGGTTGTCTCTCTCTTACAAAACGGATCACTATTCTCTTCCCGAAAACTGGTCCTGCTCCACAACGCGGATAGTATCAAAAAGAAAGATGATATTGCTCTTATTCTCGACTACTGCAAAAGTCCTTCTCCGGAAGCGACCTTCCTGTTATTGAGTGATGAGATCCGGGTCGACAAAAAGCTCGAAGCCGCCGTAGGAAAAAACAACAAGAAGATGTTCTGGGAGATGTTCGAGAACCAGAAAGAGAGCTGGATCGTAAACTTCTTTAGAAAAAAGGAGATGCGGATACAGCCGGAGGCCGTTCAGCTTATCCTGGACTTAGTCGAGAACAATACCAGGGATTTGCAGGCCGCGTGCGAACGGCTTGCATCATTTCTAGGCCCCGGAAAAACCGTAACCGAAGCGGATATTGAACAGTTCATCTATCACAGTAAAGAGGAGAATATCTTTACCCTCTTCGACGCTCTCGCGGAGAGGGACATCACCCTTTCTCTCGAGGTCCTCGAAAAGATCATCCAGTCGGGAGAAGCTAATCCTGTGCAGGTAATAGGCGGGCTGTCCTGGCAGTTTCGGAAACTGCTAACGTTCTCACGGTTTATGGAAGAGCACTATAAACCGGAAGAGGCATTTCCGAAAATCAGGATACGCGGAAAGCGGGTACAGCAGACCTACAAGAACGGTAGAAAAAACTACACCCCGGATAAGCTCGAAGAGATCATAACGCTGCTCTCCGATTACGACGCTTCTCTGCGGGAGATGCGGCCGGACACCCATCCGGTCCTCCTCTCCCTCTTTGTCTACTATACAGTTAAAGCGTAATCTCTACAGAGGTCCTTACCTGATGCTTCATCCGGACGTTGTCCCGCCCGCCGTATGCTAGAATTACGGTCAGGGTCTCTCCGGGGGTAAGTGTTGCATCGTAGTCATCCTCCGGCTGCATGGGGACAGCGAAAGAAAGTTCGGTATAGCCGCCGGTCTCAGACCCCTCGATACGTTCTACGTCCCGTGTTCCGCCCATTGAAACATCGGACTGATGAGCAATCGGCCTGGTCCCGTAATGGTCCTCTACAACAACCGTTCCATCTCTTTCTACATATCCAATAATGATGTTCGCACCCTGCATTGCCCGCTCCGGCTTAAAACCGACGGCAACCCACCCTTCGGTAGGAGCTTTGACCGTAACGAGCAGGTAGTCTTCTTCTATCTCCCAGGTGAGGGTTATACCGCTCTCTTCCACTTCCCCTTGCTGAGAGAAAACCGGGGAGAGAATACCGAAAGTCAAAACGGCAATACCGAGGACAAACAGAATCCGTACCCGGTTGTGACGTTCGTTGTGACGTTCGTTATATAGAGAAGTTCTGCGTACCATTTGTTTCTCCTTCTGGATAAACTTGATTTTTATGATAAGAATAATGATGAATTTTTACTGAAAAGGCAAGTGAAATTGCACCCTCCGATAATGACACCCCGGTGCGGCCGTTATACGCTCTTCTCCTGTTCCATCTCTTCGGCAAGTATCTTTTCTCCATTATCAACAACACTCATCATGGAGACGATCCGCTGCAGGGAAGAGAGCAGGAGGCTCCGTTCCCACTCTTCGAGGTTGTTGAACTTTCTTACAAACTCGTCCTGCAGAACAGACGGTTTATTGTTGAGTTTTTCGCGGGCTTTAGCAGTAACTTCCAAAATGACCTTACGCTTGTCCGCTTCACTGCGGACTCGGCTAACAAATCCTTTTGCTTCGAGCCGGTCTATTATACTGGTAACCGTTGCCTGGCTCAAACTGGCCCGCTTGGCAAGCTCACTAACGGAGATATATTCGTTTTTTGCAATTTCTTTCAATAATACCAGCTGCGGGCCGGTCAAACCGTACAGCTTAGAGAGCTGTTTGGAATGTACATCCATGGCCCGAATGATCTGTCTGAGAGTAGTTAATACCTCGATGCTGGAATCCGTCATGAGGAGTAGATCTCCGTAAGAAAATAAAAGATATACCCCTAATATATAGAATACTAATTAAATAATCAAGATTATTTACGCCTTTACCGAAAAATTTTCGTATTTATTTCTATTAGAAACAAATATATTGTTTTTTACACGAAATTTCCAAGAAAAAACTTATATAATTCTATTTTTTATCTTGACATTTTATTTTGAATTATATAGATTTCTATTAGATTCTTATTTTTAGCTCTTTCAAAATTAGTCTTAATTTTAAAAGAGCACGTTTTAACGTCGCGCGGAAATTATTTGTCGTAACACGAGGCTGCAATGGAAAAAAAGGAAAAGATTAGAGTAGAAAACCTCTACAAAATTTTTGGGCTCAACCCCAAACGGGTCTACCCAATGTTAAAAGAGGGAAAGTCGAAAGAGGAGATTCTCGCCAAAACCGGATGCACGGTGGCCATCAACGATGTGAGCTTCAATGTACATACCCAGGAAACTTTCGTCGTTATGGGTCTTTCCGGAAGCGGAAAGTCAACCATGATACGGTGTATCAACCGGCTCATCGAACCGACCGACGGTCATATCTTTCTCGATGACGAGGATATTATTACCATGGAATTCGAAAAACTGCGCGAAAAGCGGCGGTATATCATGTCCATGGTGTTTCAGCATTTCGGGCTTCTTCCTCAGCGGAACGTGGTCAACAACGTCGAGTTCGGTCTCGAGATCGGAGGAATGGAGAAGGACGAACGGCGGGAAAAGGCCATGAAGGCGGTGGATCTCGTCGGGCTTAAAGGATACGAGTTCAGTATGACCAGCGAGCTTTCCGGCGGTATGCAGCAGCGGGTAGGACTTGCCCGTGCATTGGCCAACGACCCGGAAGTACTGCTCATGGACGAAGCGTTCAGCGCCCTAGACCCGCTTATCCGGACCCAGATGCAGGATGAACTGCTCGATCTTCAGGCAAAAATGCATAAAACAATTGTGTTTATTACACACGATTTGGACGAGGCCCTGAAACTCGGGGACCGAATTCTCATTTTAGGCCCCGGAGGACTTACCAGACAGATCGGTACCCCGGAAGAGATTCTTTCCAATCCGGCAGACGACTATGTCCGTGAGTTCGTACAGAATGTGGACAAAACAAAAATCATTACGGTAGCATCCATTATGCATAAAACACCCACCGTTAACATCGATAAGGACGGACCGCAGGCGGCGACACGGGCCATGGAGCGGAACCGTATATCGAGCTGTTTCGTAGTAGATTCCAACAGGCATCTTAAGGGAATCGTAAGAATAGACGATACCGTAAAACTGCAGAAACAGGACAAACACGATCTCCATTCAATTCTCAAAGAGGATGTCTACACGACATATCAGACAACCGCTATCTCGGACCTTCTCTCTACGGCATTCTCGACCCAGTACCCGATTGCTGTAATTGACGAAGACAATACACTGTTAGGAATTGTGGACCGGGCTTCCATCATCGCCGAAGTCGGCGGCGAAGAAGACGATGAAGCATCGCCGGTTATTTTAACAGAACGGATCGAACAGGAAACAGAAACGGAGGACAACAATGGGTGATTGGGGTATACAAGAAGCATTGAAACAAGTATTTCTCGTCGGTAAAGTTTTTGAAGGTATCATCGAATGGCTTACCGATAATCTCGGTTTTCTCTTCGACATTATCAGCAATATCATTGATTTTATTTTAACAATCTTTTTCGAATTTCTCATGCTCTTCCCGCCGCTCGTTCTAATCGCGGGATTCGGAGCACTGGCCTGGTGGATTGCAAAAAAAGGTGTAGGTATTTTTACCATACTCGGATTTTTCCTCATCTACGCGATGGGTCTGTGGAGACCGACTATGGAGACCATCGCTCTGGTTATCACTTCGGTACTGCTCGCTCTCGTTGTAGCCATACCGGTCGGTATCTGGGCATCGAAGAACGATACTGTCGAGAGAATCGTGCGGCCCATTCTGGATTTCATGCAGACACTGCCGGCTTTTGTGTATCTCATCCCGGCAGTCCTTTTTTTCCGGCTCGGGAAAGTCCCGGGTGTTGTTGCCACCCTCATCTTTTCCATGCCTCCGGCTGTACGGCTTACCAACTTGGGCATACGACAGGTCCCGAAAGAGATAAAAGAAGCATCGCTCTCCTTTGGCTCGACACCGAAGCAGATGCTGTTCAAGGCGGAATTGCCGGTAGCACTGCCTACGATCATGGCCGGTGTTAACCAGACCATTATGCTCGCCCTCTCCATGGTCGTTATTGCCGGTATGATCGGCGCGGGGGGACTGGGGAACCAGGTCCTCAAAGGTATTACCCAGTTAAAGATCGATCTGGGATTTGAGAGCGGAATTGCTATTGTCATACTGGCAATCTTTTTGGATAGGGTAACCCAGGCGTTAGGGGTCGCTACCCAGAAGCAAGGATGACATTAACTGAAAAAACATTGCTTTTTTCAGTCAATGTTTGGAAGTTTGGCCCCTAATAATTAGGGGGCCAAACTTCATGACATTAACACATCGAAGGTTTCGGGAGCCTGCAGACGGTGTAATTACAAAGCTGCAGGGACCGAAAGCTTTGGGCTTCAGCGAAACGAGGAGTTAACCGCTGGAGCAGCGAACTTTTAAAACTATTTTTAGGAGGATACAAATGAAAAGAATTGCAAAAATTCTTGCGTTCGCGTTAGTGCTGATTTTCTTAGGTACCGCTGTTTTTGCAGAAGGACAGTCGGAGAAGAAAGTCGCTAATCTGGTGTATGTAAACTGGGCGGAAGGTGTAGCGTATACCCATCTGGCAAAGAACATACTGGAATCTGAAATGGGGTATGAATGTACCATTACCGCAGCAGATGTCGCACCTGCTTATGCAGCCATTGCTCAGGGAGACCAAGATGCCTTCATGGAAACATGGCTTCCCGTTCTGCATAAATCTTATGTGGAAAAGTATGGAGACGACATCGTAGATTTAGGCCATGTGTATGAAGGGACACAGAGCGGCTGGGTAATTCCCCAGTACATGGCTGATGACGGTGTAACTGCAATTTCCGACCTCAGAAACGAAGAAGTGGCCGAAAAACTGGACTACCAGATTACCGGAATCGATGCAGGCGCCGGAGTTATGAGAACTTCCGAAGAAGATGTCATGCCCGCCTACGGACTCGTTGACTTTGGATACGAGCTAATCGCCTCGAGCGGGCCTGCTATGACTGCAGCCCTCAAAGACGCAATCGACAACAACGAGTACATCGTAGTCACCGGATGGGAACCGCACTGGAAGTTCGCCCGGTGGGACCTCACCTTCCTCGAACAGGACGAAGAAGTAATCTGGCAGTCAGGAAACATTCACATCAAAGGCCGGTTAAACATCGAAGAAGACAAACCCGAGCTGGCCCAGTTCCTGAAAAATATGAGCTTTACGACCGATGAACTTGCAGACCTGATGCTCAAGGTAAACGAATCCGATGCCGACCCGATCGAATCCACCAAAACCTGGATGGATAACAATAAAGACGTCTGGCAGGACTGGATTCCGTAAGTAAAGATTTAATTCGTAAATGCGTAGCGGCCCCTCGAGGGCCGCTTTTTTTATGGTTTTTTCCCGGGACCTGATGCGAGAAAGGTAAGTACTTCTCCGGCGAGATCTTCCGGAATCTTGCAGCGTGAAGCAATTTCGGCAGGGGTGCTCTGTACAATATTCGCAATGGTACCGAACTCTTTCAACAGTTTTCTGCTTCTCTCCCGTCCGATTCCCTTTATTTGTTCGAGCCTGGAAAAGGAGACGTCCTTCTGCCGCAGCTGTTTGTTGAAACTTGTTGCAAAGCGGTGCGATTCGTCCCGGACATGCTGTAAAAGCCTCAGTGCTTCCGTTCCGGGTACAAGCCGGACCGGCTCTCCCTCCACCGGGAACAGCTCTTCGTTCTGTTTGGCCAGCCCGAATACCGGAATATCATGCATGGCGAGCGTTTCGAGTATCTCATAGGCCGCCCGGACCTGACCTCTTCCCCCGTCGATGAGGATAAGGTCCGGCTTCGGAAGGTTCTCATTGATTACTCGGGTATACCGCCTCGCGACCACCTCCCGCATCGCCTCATAATCGTCTATCGAGCCGTTTAAACTTTTCATGTGGAAGTGACGGTAGTTTTTCTTCTCCGGATGCGCGTCCACGAACGAAACCATGGAGGCCACCGGATATTTCCCGGAAAGCTGTGAAATATCAAAACCTTCGATACGTCTCGGCAGTCCGGGAAGGGAGAGTTCCTGCTTCAGAATACGAAGGGTCTTTTCGATCTGTTTTTGATGGGCCCGTTTCTCGAGGTCCTGAAAACTGTTTTCAGTCACCATATTCATAATTGATTTGTGGAGACCTTCGGTGGGGACCGCAATTTCCGCGTTGATATCGAGCTTGTCTCTGAAAAACTCATGCAGCGGGTCTCTGTCTATGGGGACCTGTACATAGATTTGGGTGGGAGGCGAGTGGACATCACTGTAGTACTGCTGGATAAACTGGGTCAGAGCTTCTTCTTCTCCACCGTGGAGTTCGGTCCGAAACACATCCCTTCCTATCAGTTTTCCTCCTCTCATCTGAAACACCGAAAACGTGCAGAGATGGTCTTTTACGGCAAACCCGATGTAATCCCGCTTCTCGAGATTAAAATCCACTACGTACTGCTTCGAGGTGACCGTGATAATCGCTTCGATCAAGTCCCGGTATCTGGCGGCACGTTCGTACTCCTGCTGCTTCGACGCTTCTTCCATTGACTCTTTCAGTTCTCCGATAATTTCATCCGTCTCTCCGGAGAGCAGTTTCTTCACCTTCTCAACATGATCTACATACTCTTCCCTGTTTATCTTCCCCGCACAGGGTGCGGCACAACGTCCGATATGGTAGTAAAGACAAGGATTTTCCCTGTTTTTCAATTTTCCTTTGCACTTTCTCAAGGGGAACAGTTTTTCGATCAATTCGAGATACCGGTCGATGCTTCCGATATCGGGATACGGGCCGAAGTAGAGAGAACCGTCCTGTATAAAGCGCCGGGTCCTGAAAACACGAGGATACTCTTCGTTGGTAATCCGTATGACCGGATAGGTTTTACCGTCTTTGAGATTTATATTGTAATGGGGCTGGTGCTCTTTTATCAGCGTGTTCTCGAGTAAAAGAGCCTCATATTCGGTCCCGGTGATAATCGGCTCAATTGAATGTACTTTTTTTATGAGTATTTCCGTCTTTACATCGTTTCTCTTGGAAAAGTAGGAGCCCACCCGTTTTTTCAGGTCTTTTGCCTTTCCCACATAGATGATTTTCTTGTCCCGGTTCTTCATAATATAGACCCCGGGTTTGTTCGGAAAAAACGCAACTGATTCTTTTAATTCTTCATGCATGTTTTTGTTCTACTCAAAAAATGCCGATACTTACAGTACAGATATCATGAAGCTGTTATTAGTAATAATACTCATTTTTCTCGCTCCCCTCAATATTTTCTCCCTCGATGAACTCATTATCATAGGAAGGGAGGACCGCTGGAACTCTCTCCTCGTCGAGAATAACCTCGAACGGGTGACGGGGAAACGGGGTTTTCTCGATCTGGTTTTACAAGATGCAGAATATGCCCGAAATGACCAAACGGACATGCTTCTCCACTTCAATTTTCATCCCCCTGTAGACAGTGCGGGAAACTATACAGTACTTACGGAAAAAGAAGTCGTAACGCCGGACCGGTCCGTATACGGAAAGGGGTCCGCCCTGTTCAAAACGTGGTCCGGGGGCATAGAGCTTGAACCGAGGCAAGGATCTCTCTTTTTCCCAGGTACCGATTGGGACGATTTTACTATCGAATTCTGGCTCTATCCTGCCGGGATGGAGAATGGAGAGACAATTTTTTACTGGCAGGGGCGGGATACCGTTTCCGGAGAATCCAAGCCGCAAATCATAAATTGTTATTTCGAAGACCGCCGGCTCGTGTGGGAGTTTACCAACTTTTTTCTTCCTCCTGCGTCTGCGGTCCCGAGAGAGCAAGATTACATTGTCGAATGCCGCGGTTTAAATGATCTCATCCCTAAGGAGTGGCACCATCATTCGATCCGCTACGATGCAAGCATCGGTCTTCTCGAATACTACGTGGATACAGTCCCCGAAGCGGTTACCCATACAACCGAGTCGGGAAACGAAGAACGCACGATTTATCTCCCTTCGATCGGCGAGTATTCGAGAGGAACAGTCTTTATAGGTGATTACTACACCGGATTTATCGATGAGTTCAGAATTATACGGAGCTATCTCGAAGAACCGGTCAGTACCACCTACAGACCGGTACAGGGGACCGCAATCACCAGACCTATTGATCTGCAATATACGAACTCCAGGCTTATATCAATCGACAGCGAGGAGAACAAACCGCAAAACAGCGACGTTTATTATTTTTATAATCTGTCAAATGATTATGAACCGCTATCGCCGGCGAGTGATCAGTGGAAACCGTTTGAACCCGGGACCCTATTCGAAGAACGCCTCAGAGGCCGATTCCTGCAAGTCATGGTGCACCTTTTTCCCGACGGCCATTTGGAAGAAACCCCTTCGGTCTCTGAAATCGCCATTACCTACGAGCCGGACACACCCCCGCCCCCGCCGTCTCTGGTGACTGCTACAGCCGGGAAAAACAGTGTTACACTCAACTGGAAACCGGTTGCGGAGGCCGACATAGGGGGGTATATTGTGTATTATGGAACCTCTTCGGGACGTTATTTCGGTGAAACCGGTTCATTAGGAGCTTCTCCGATTGATGTCGGGAATACGACCACCGTAACGCTGGAGGGACTTGCTAACGGCACGCTCTACTTTTTCTCCGTTGTTGCCTATGATTCTTCCGAGCCGCCCCATGTAAGTACGTTTTCCACAGAGGTAACCGCCCGGCCTACCAGTCTGGGATACAAACAATGAAGTATGAAGAGCTTCTTACAAGAGCGGAAAACGCGGTCAAAATAAGGGATTTCGAATTAGCTGAAAAGCTCACTCATCGGCTTGTCGAGAGCCAGCCCGAGTTGGCCTGGATCCATCTCTTTCTCGGGAATATTTACGTAAACCAGTCAAAGTTCGATGAAGCGATCAAAGAGTTTTCCACCTCCATCAAGCTCAATCCTGAAAATCCGGAAGCTTTCAACAACCTCGGTATTATCTACAAGCAGCAGGGAAATCTGGATAAGGCTGCCGATGCTTTCGAAAAGGCGTCCCGACTATCTCCCGAAAGAGCCGATATTTGCTACAATATCGGGAACATTTATAAACTGAAGGACGAGCCCCAAAAGGCCGCGGAATACTACAAAAAAGCAATAGAAAAAAATCCCAAATTCGTCCTTGCATACAACAATCTCGGTACTATTTACGAGCGTCTCGGCGACCACGAAAAAGCAATCGAGATCTATTCTCGGGGACTGGAAGCAGATGCCAACCATCCGACCCTGCGGTATAACCGCGGAATTGCCTATGACACGGTAGGAAAAACCGATGCGGCGTATGAAGATCTGAATCAAGCTGTGAAATCGAAGCCGGATTGGGTAGACGGTATGAATAATCTGGGGGTGGTTTTACAAAAAAAGAGCAGGGATGATGACGCAATCTCGCTCTTTGAACGAATTCTCTCGCTGGACCCCGATAATATCCAGGCACGGAATAACATCGGATACGTGCTTTCGAAGCAGGGAAGAAGGGATGAGGCTGAACGGTACTACCAGGAAGCACTCGAGATCAACCCGCATTACAATCAGGCGGTCCTCAATTTAGGAGAACTTCATCAGGAGAGAGGAGATTTTAAACGGGCAATAGATGAACTGCTCTCTATAACGGACAAAGAACCGAACAATCTAAACGCCCGCCTTCTCTTGGCCCGTGTCTACCTGTCTTCCGGTCATTTTCAGGGAGCTTTAGAGCACCTTTCATTTATCCTCAAAAAAGAGCCGAAACACATAAAAGCCATGCTGACTATGGGGGCCCTGTATGAAAAAACAGGGAAACCCGATAAAGCACTACAATACTTTCAGCAGGCAATAGCACTGGACCCCGAAAACAGTGACGCCCGGATGCAGCTCGCTCTCTTTTATCAGGAGCAGGAGCAGTATGGAAAGGCCATAGAAGAACTCGAGAGAATCCTCGAGCATGATCCCGAGAATAAAAGAGCGTCAATACTGCTGGGAAGATTGTATCAGCATCTCCACTCCTACGAGGAAGCCGACGAGATTTTCAGTTCCCTCGAAGGGGAACATCCTGATGACCCTGAAATACTGACCCATATGGTGCAGACGGCAAATGCCTTAGGTGACAAACAGAAGGCGATGGAGCTCTCCGACAGATTGATCAATATTCAGGGCAGAAGAGGCACTACGGATGACCTGGATAATTTAAATAAGTCACTCGAGATGCACGAGCAGATTGCGGAGGATTTTACCCGGAAAAACAAAAAGGCGATAGAAGAAAACCTGAAAAAACTGGCTTCTCTCTCTGTAGATGCTTCTGTAGACAAAACAGCACAGTTGGATGAAGAGACTATGTTCTATCTCGAAATTCCAAAACTGGACAAAGAGGAAGTTCCTATTATCGATATAGGCGGGATCGACCCTGTCATTGCCATACTCGAAGACGAAGAGACGGTCAGACTCTCGGAATTGGAGGAAGAGTTGGAGCTCCCGCCTGAAGGAGAACAAGAGGAAGAAGAACCGGAAAGCGAACCGGAGGATATCGGCAGGATTGAAGAAAAACCGTCTCCTCCCGAGCAGCCGGACGAGCAGCCGCCTCCGACTCCGCCCCCGTACTATCCACCACAGGGTGAACAACCGCCCCGGCCGAAACCTCCTCCGGAACCGCCCGCCGAACCCCCTGAGGAAGAAGAAGAGGAGAGCACGGAACCGATTCCGGAGGAAATAGAAGAGAAGTTCCCGGATGATTTTCCGGTCAATCCCGAAGGACTACTCGGATACCTCGAAAATCTTACCCATTACCTCCCCAACCGCAAACGGCGCCGGTTTTTAGAGAGTGATATGAAACTAAAGATTTCCGGACTGAAGAGCAAGCTTTCCGGCCACCGCGGATTGAGAAACCAAATCTACTCCAAATATCCGGAAGAAAAACAGGAAGAGAAGCCGGTCAAATTGACGAACAACTCCGTAGGCGGCGCCTTCCAATATTTGAGCAGCCTCTCCGAATATCATCCGGACAGAGACGCAGGGTATTCAATGAAGCATAAGATCGCCAATATACTTGCCTCAATAAGGAGAAAAATTGATGGCCCCGAATGATCAGCTTGTAAGAGTAAAAAAGCACATCGCCAAGATGCCAAGTCTGCCCACTTCGGTGACAAAAATTATGGAAATTTGCAACAATCCGACTACTTCCCCGGCCGACCTCAATAAAGTGATCAGCCTCGACCCTGTATTGATGGGCAAAGTGATGAAACTGATAAACTCCGCCTATTACGGTCTTTCCAAAGAGGTGACCTCTCTGGTCAGGGCAATTATCATGCTCGGAATAAATACGGTGAAAAACCTCGCCCTGAGTACGGCCGTTCTCGGAAGCATCGGAAAAAAAGCTAATTTCCAGGCACTCAATATGGACGGGTTTTGGAGACATTCGCTCTGTGTCGGGGTGACCTCCAAAATGGTGGCAAAAAAAAGAGGAATCGACCAGAAACAGTTGGAAGAGTATTTTATCGCGGGCCTGCTCCACGATGTGGGAAAGGTCCCCCTCAACAATGTACTTGCTGAAGAGTACGTTGCCGCAATGAGCCTCTCCGACCGAAACCATCATGCCCTCTATAAATCCGAAAAGGAGGCCTTAGGCTTTGATCATACCGAAATCGGTACCCTGATTGTGGACACCTGGAAACTCGGAAATGATATACGGGCCGCGATCACCGAACATCATAATCCTGCCGGCTATACCGGAGAGCACAAAGATTTACTCTATACGGTCTCTCTGGCAAATTACTTTGCAAACATCAACGAAATCGGTTTTTCCGGAGACCGTTTTCCGGAAAAGCCGGACGACACGGTATTCAGTTTTCTCAATATATCACTCGACTTTCTCGACGAGATGGAAGAATCAATACATGAAGCCATCGAGAATGCAAGGATATTTTTAAAGCTGGCCCAATAGAGAGGGACTCAAAAACGAGGAATCGATTATGAAGATACGATTATGGGGGGTGCGAGGTTCCATCCCCTGCCCCGGACCTGAAACAGTAAAATACGGCGGAAACACCGCCTGTATCGAGCTCCGGTTCGATGATTTGGAAAGGTTTATCATCATCGATGCCGGCTCGGGAATCCGAGCGCTGGGCAACTACCTCATGAAAAACGACCTTCCAAAAGGTCCTATCAAGACCGAATTGTTTATTACCCACACTCATTGGGACCACATTATGGGCTTCCCCTTTTTTACCCCCATCTTTGTGCCCGGAAACTACATCAAAATTTTCGGACCTGTTACCTATGAGGAAGAAGGACTGGACCAGATCATCGGGGGGCAGCTTTCATACCGATACTTTCCGGTCCGTCAGAGTGAACTGGCCGCAAAACTGGAGTATTTTCCTCTAAAAGAACGATCGATGGACCTGAACGACGGGATCTGGGTAACCACCAAGTACCTCAACCATCCGATCCTCTGTCTGGGTTACCGGTTCGAATATAAGGGGAAGGTGTTCTGCACAGCCTACGATACAGAACCGTTTCGAAATGTGTTTCCCACCGACCCCGAGGCACCGGATTATGATGAGGCAGCGGCGGAAGAGGGAGAAAAAGCGGCGCAGGAAGAAAACGATAAACTGATTCGGTTCTTATCCAAAGCGGACCTGGTGATTTATGACTCCCAGTACACCAAAAAAGAATACGAAACCGCAAAAACCGGCTGGGGCCACTCCTACTACGAGTGGGTCATCAAAGCGTCCCACAAAGCCGGCGTAAAACAGCTTCTCATGTACCATCACGATCCTCTGCGGACCGATCAGGAACTCGATGAGCTGGAAGCAAAGTACAAACGAATGATCGAGGGCAAGACAAAACTGAAAATCGCTATGGCGAGAGAGGGGATGGAGATCGATCTGTAATTGAGGGACTTCTACCTTTCAATGGATGTTTACTTATTGACTGATAAGGAAATAAGTAAACTCCAAGGCACCTCTAATGACCCCAATTTAGGGTTATTAGAGGTGCCCATTGGAGGATAGGGGACTTGAACCCCTGGCCTGTTGATTGCGAACCAACCGCTCTACCATCTGAGCTAATCCCCCGTGTTTGATAAGCGGAACGCTTATCAAACTCAGGCGTTTCAACGAAACGCCACGTATGTG
>CAZKZZ010000027.1:0-29590 GCA_964557375.1 uncultured Spirochaetales bacterium
CTGGGGAAGTAGGTACGGTACGTTGGAAGTACTTTCCATCCCGCCGGCAATCCCCGCCTGGATGTCGCCGAGACGGACCGCGTCCGCGATAAGGGTAACTGCAGCCAGGCTCGACGCGCACCGCATGTTTACAGTAAAAGCGGGCACACCGGCTGCCACCCCGGAGTTCCAGGCTGCGATCCTCGCCGGATTCGGCCCTACGCCGGCCTGCCAGCCGTTTCCCATCACCACCCTCTCTACTGCGTTTTCGGGCAGCCCCGCCCTTTTCACTGCTTCACGAATTACCATCGCACCCAATTCCGGTGCAGTAAGGGAGCTCAAAGCCCCCCCGAACTTTCCGCCTGCTGTGCGAACCGCACTCAGGATTACCGGTTTTCCCATGTTCAACCTCCCTGCATTACTGTCACATCGGCACTCACATCGAAATCAGCGTCCGTTATCTTTCGAAGCTCTTCCACATCGATTTCCGGGGCCAGCTCGCAGAGGGTCATCTTCCCTGATATAAACCGCATCACACACCACTCCGTTACGACCATGTCTACCACTCCGACCCCTGTGTAGGGAAGATTACACGAGGAGACCAATTTCGAGTTGCCCTGTTTATTGGTGTGGAGCATTCCGACGATCACCTGTTTTACCCCGGTTACCAGGTCCATCGCACCGCCCATACCGGGCATGATCTTTCCGGGGATCCACCAGTTGGCAAGACTGCCGGATTCATCTACCTGAAGGGCCCCCAGCACGGTATAATCGATGTGCCCGCCCCGAATGAGCCCGAAACTGATGTCACTCGAGACCAGCACCGAACCGGGACGCATGGTAAGAGGCCTCCCGCCGGCTCCGATAAACCGAAGGTCTTCCTTCTCCGGTTTGGGGCCGGCACCGATTGCCCCGTTTTCGGTTTGAAAGATTACGTGTATCCCCTCCGGAATGTAATCGGAGACCAGCGTAGGGATCCCTATCCCTAAATTGACGACCGCACTGTCCTCGAACTCGAGTGCGATCCTCCGTGCAATCCGCTGTTTCGCTATTTCACCGTCAAGTTCGGGCAGCATAGTAGGAATCTCCTTTTAACACCAGGGTGTCGACCAAAATACCGGGGGTCACCACATCGTTGGGATTGAACGCACCCACCTCCTCGACCGCGTCCACTTCTGCTATCACCGTATCCGCGGCAGTGGCCATGACCGGATTGAAATTGCGGTTAGTCCCGAAATAGACCAGGTTTCCATACCGGTCGGCTTTGTAGGCGCGAATCAGAGCGAAGTCTGCCCGAAGGGGCAGTTCCAGGAGATACTGCTTTTCGTCAACGGTAATGATCCGTTTTCCCTCAGCTGCCGCGGTCCCGACCCCGGTCGGGGTCAAAAATCCGCCCAGACCGAACCCGCCGGCCCGAATCCGCTCGACAAATGTCCCCTGGGGTGAAAGTTCCAACTCCAATTTCTCTTCGTTGAACTGCCGCTGGGTCGTTTTGTTAAGCCCGATATGGGAACAAATAACCTTCCTCACCTGGCCGTTTGTTACCAGAACGCCGTGCCCGACATCTTCATACGCGGTATCGTTGCTTATCAAGGTAAGATTTTTTGTACCCGCCTCCACTAATGCTTCTATCAGAGTATAGGGGATTCCGCCGTAATTGAACCCCCCGACCATAATCGAGGCGCCTTCTTCTATTCGATTTACCGCCTCAGAAGCCGAAAGGACCGGTTTTATAACGTTTTTTGCCACCTGCTCTCCCCCCCGTTCGGATTACTGTTTCTAGGCATGGGTCTTCGCACCCCCCAGTTTTTCTGCTGATGCATGAAGTGCATCTTCAACAATACCCGCTATCTTCTCCACTTCGTCTTCACCTACCGTAAGGGGCGGGGCGACCATAAAATTGTCCCCGCTCCTCCCCTCTACCATACCGCCTCCGGGATAAATCAGCAGGCCGCGCTGCATGCATTCGTTCCGCACCACCCCAACTGCATGTGCTTCTGCAGGGAACGGTCTCTTGTTCCTTTTATCCGCTACCACCTCAATCCCCCACATCAGGCCGAGACCACGCACCTCACCAACGATGGGGAGGTCTGCAAGCTGCTCCAGCCGCGACCCGAGCAGCACGCCCATTTCTTTCGCATGTTCAATGAGATCATGCTCAACGATATAATTGATAACAGCTTCGACGGCCGCAGCACTTACCGGATTCCCGTTATAGGTAAACCCGTGCATGTAAGCCCCGCTTCCCTTCTTTACCGCCTCTACTATGCGTCTGCTCGCCACCACCCCGCCTGCAGGGACATATCCGCCCCCCATTCCCTTGGCCACTGCCATCATATCGGGGAGCACATTCCAGTGGTCTACTCCGAATGCTCGCCCGGTACGCCCAAATCCGGTCATGATCTCGTCGGCAATCAAGAGAATATCGTAGTGAGTGCAGATTTCCCGAACGATGGGCCAATATTCATCCGGCGGCACAAGCGCCCCGACCGTTGACCCGACCACCGGTTCCGCGATAAAGGCCGCCACTCGTTCGGCTCCTGCATCTGTTACGAGTTTTTCCAGCTCCCGGGCGCAGGCCACGTTGCATGCGGGATAGCGCATATCGTAAGGGCATCGATAGCAGTAATGGGGCGGGAGTTTGGGGGCACTCGTGAGCATAGGAAGGAAGACCCGGCGTCTCGGCATATTCCCGCCGACGGACATTGCCCCTAAGGTGGCCCCGTGGTAGGAGTTCCATCTGCCGATAACAAGGTGCTTCTGAGAATCAGGGCCGTCCCGCTCTACATAGTACTGCCTGGCCAGTTTCAGTGCGGATTCGACTGCTTCACTCCCCCCAGATACAAAAAAAACATAATCGAGGTCGCCCGGACTGAGTTCCGCAACAGCTGCTGCCGCCCTCTCGGCCACCCGAGTATTCCATTGAGACGGATGAGCAAAAGTAAGCTGCTTGAGCTGAGAGCAAATGGCATCGGTGATTTCACCAACACAATGGCCTACATTAGATATAAGAGCTCCGGAGCAGCCGTCAATGTACCCCTTTCCTGATTCGTCATAGATAGTAATACCTTCTCCACGATCTGCATACGGCAGCACCCTGTTAAAATCGCGAGAAAAAATATTGGAATCGGCCTCGTGTGAGATCATATATACCGGTCCACCACAATGCGGTCCATTATATAAATCCTGTCTACAAATGTCAATTTTATATTGAATATTTATTTAAAATATTATTTGAATAATTATTCTAATTTTTTTCTTGAATTATATTTCATTTTCTGATAGTATGTTCATAATTCTAGTATGGGTCTTTATAAATATATTATCAAACGATTGTTGTTGGTCATTCCAACGATTATCGGCGTCAGTATCATCGTCTTTCTGCTCATCCACTTCATCCCGGGAGATCCGGTTGATGTCATGCTCGGGGAGAAGGCCACGGAAAAGGCAAAAACGGAACTTGTCCAAAGACTCGGCCTCGACGAACCGATGCATCTCCAGTACTGGCACTGGTTTACCCACGCCCTCAAGGGAGATTTCGGAGAATCGATCCGCAGTTATGAACCTGTAACCAGCGAAATCCTCTCCCGCTTTCCGGCAACTCTCGAGCTGACCCTCTCGGCCATGCTTTTGGCAACCGTATTCGGAATCCTCTTTGGAGTAATTGCGGCAACCAACTGGAACAAACCGATTGACCACATCATGGTCGGATTTTCCCTTTTCGGAGTATCGATCCCTGTGTTCTGGCTCGGTATTATGCTCATCTTTCTCTTCGCAGTCATCCTGCAGTGGCTCCCCGTCTCGGGGCGCCTGACCATGGGGATGAATATGCCCCACATCACCGGGTTCTATCTTATCGACTCTCTGCTCGCGGGAAATTTTCGGGCCTTTTTTGACGCGGTTAGACATCTGATATTGCCTGCTTTCTCTCTTGCGACCGTACCGCTAGCCCTCATCGTTCGGGTCACCCGTTCGAGTATGCTCGATGTCCTGAACGAAGATTATGTGAGAACCGCCCGTTCCAAGGGATTGTCCAGGCGGAAGGTTGTGTTCAAGCACGCGTTGAAAAACGCTCTCATTCCGGTGATTACGGTGGTCGGTTTGAAAGTGGGTGCACTGCTCGGGGGAGCGATCCTTACCGAGACGGTTTTTGCCTGGCCCGGTATCGGCAGGTTACTGGTAAAGGCGATCTATAACCGCGATTATCCGATGGTACAGGGGGTGGTATTTATTATCGCCGTTCTGTTTATTCTGGTAAATATTATCGTTGATTATCTCTACGCATATATCGACCCTCGAATCAGGTTTGACTAGGGGGAGGGATTGTATTGAAAAAACAGAGTGAGTTTTTGCGAAAGATATCCCATTTTAGAAAAAACAGGCTGGCTACAGCCGGATTCGTCGTTGCACTCGCACTGATCATTATCTCCCTGCTCGCGCCGATACTCGCCCCGTTTGATCCGGAAGAGCCGGACCTCGATAAAAAACTGGTCCCCGGGTTCTGGAAAGGCAATTGGGAACATCCCCTCGGTACGGACAACCTGGGGCGCGACCTGCTCTCCCGTATCATCTATGGAGGTGCGATCTCACTCAAAGTGGGCTATATCGTCATTGCCATCACGGCGGTCTTCGGTACCCTCATCGGTGTAATCTCGGCTTATTTCGGAAAAGTGGTAGACATTGTCCTTATGCGGATTGTCGATATTTTTCTGGCATTTCCACCTCTCCTTCTGGCCTTAGCCATTGCCGCGGCCCTCGGGACGGGGATCGAAAAGGCAATGCTTGCCATTGCGATTGTCTACATTCCCGGTATGGCCCGTATCGTACGGGGCTCGGTTTTGAGTGTGAAGACCCTCTCCTACGTCGAGGCCTCCCGCGCCCTTGCCGGGGGAAACATCTGGATTATTATCCGCCATATTGTCCCCAACATCTTACCGTCGGCACTGGTGTATCTGACCCTTCTGTTGGCAGATGCCATTCTCTATACGGCGGCCCTCGGTTTTCTGGGTATCGGGATCGAACCTTCCATACCGGAGTGGGGGGCGATGCTCAGCGGAGGCAGGGACTTTCTTCTCTTAGGACAGTGGTGGGTGACCGTATTTCCCGGAATTATGATCGTCCTTGCAGTGTTCTCCTTCAACGTAATCGGGGACGGACTGCGGGAGACTTTCGATACGAAATTATGGCGTTAACGCGCAGTGAGTGACCAATGGAACCGTTACTGAATATAGAACAGCTACAGGTCGAATTCCTCTTGGACCAGGCAAGAGTCCGGGCAGTGGACGGTGTGAATCTAAACCTGCAGAAGGGAGAGATTTTGGGGCTCGTCGGAGAATCCGGATGCGGAAAGAGTGTTACGGCCCTCTCCGTAATGGGGCTGTTAGCACCGAATGCGTGTGTTGAAGGGTCGATCTCCTTCTCCGGAGAAAACCTGTTGAAAAAATCTGAGAAGGCGATGCAGAGAATTCGGGGAAACAGAATTTCAATGATATTTCAGGAACCGATGACCTCTCTCAACCCTGTTTTCTCCATCCAGGAGCAGCTCGAGGAGGTCATAGAACTTCATCAGGGAGGGAGCAAAGAAGAGATAACCGAGAAGACCATCCACATGCTCGCCATGGTCGGCATTCCGGAACCGGAACGGAGGATGAAAGAATACCCTCATCAGATGAGCGGGGGGATGCAGCAGCGGGTGATGATATCCATGGCGCTCGCGTGCAATCCGGATGTTCTTATAGCCGACGAACCGACAACGGCACTCGATGTTACCATCCAGGCCCAAATTCTCTCCCTCATCCGTGATCTACAGGAAAAATTGGAGACCGGAGTACTGATGATTACCCATGATCTCGGTGTCGTTGCCCAAGTTGCCCACCACGTAACTGTTATGTACGCAGGGCAGGTGGTGGAATCCGCAGGAGTAAAGAATTTGTTCAATAACCCGCAGCATCCTTATACGAGAAGCCTTTTGCGAACGATACCGCAGGTCCACGGCAGGAGAGAACGTCTCGTTGAAATCAAGGGGATGGTCCCTGACCTTCTCCAGCTTCCCAAAGGCTGCCGATTCTATCCCCGCTGCGATGAAGGTATGGAGGTCTGCAGAGAAAAACCTCCGGTTATGAAAAAAACCGATAAAGGTGAAGTGCGATGCTGGTTATATCACTAAAGGGGAGATGTTCGTTTTATGGATAATGCACTCATGGCAATAGACTCATTGCAGAAGCACTATCCGGTGAAAAAGCTGAACTCCCTTTTAAGTGTGGAGTGGCTCAAGGCCGTCGACGGGGTAAGCTTCTCGATTTATCCGGGTGAGACTCTGGGGTTGGTCGGCGAGTCCGGGTGCGGGAAGACGACAATACGGAAGCTCCTGCTCAGACTCGAGGAACCCACAGCCGGTGCGGTAGAGTATCGTAACAACAACGTCTATACAATGACCAGGCAGGAACTTCGGGAGTTTCGCAAAAAGGCACAGGTAATATTCCAAGATCCCTACGCCAGTCTCGACCCGAAGTGGAAGGTAGGAAGCATTATCGGAGAGGCCCTCTCGATCCATAAAATCGGATCACTACAGGAACGAAAAGAGAAGGTGCTCAATTTGATGGAGCTAGTCGGTATAAACAAAGATTACTTCGACCGGCACGCGCATGAGTTTTCAGGCGGACAGCGGCAGAGAATCGGTATTGCCAGGGCCCTCGCCCTTGACCCGGAGCTCATCATCGCGGATGAACCGGTCTCAGCACTCGATGTCTCGATTCAAGCCCAGGTGTTGAACCTCCTGATCGACCTCCAGAAACAGCTGGGATTGACGTATCTGTTCATATCTCATGACTTGAGTGTGATTCGGTATATCAGCACACGGGTAGCGGTGATGTACCTGGGGAAACTGGTTGAGATCGCATCAACCGACCAACTGTTCTCCAAGCCCCTCCATCCCTATACCGGACTGCTTATGAATGCAATCCCTCTGCCGGACCCGGAAAACCGCTCGACCTTCTCAGTTGTGAGCGGGGAAGTACCGAGCCCGATCAATCCGCCTCAGGCATGCCGTTTTCACCCCCGCTGCCCCGAGGTAATGGAGGTGTGCAGGGAAACTGCACCCGAATTGGTAGAACTGCAGGACGGGCACTTCGTTGCCTGTCATCTGCATACAAAAAAATAACAAACGAAAGGAGAGAGTATGATGAAAAGAGTAGCAATCATTAGTTTCAGTGTGATGTTGCTGTTCGGGATGTTCTCCGGCCTCTATGCCGCAGGACAGCTCGAGGAAGGGACGCAGGAGAATGTGTTCGTAATCGGGCGTTCGACGGACGCAACAACCCTTGATGCGGGCTACGGATACGCGGAAGGAGAAATGGACCCCATTTTCCACATCTATGACGGTCTGGTTCATTACAAAAACGATAAGCTGGAAGTAGAGCCGGCCTTGGCCACCTCCTGGGAGGTATCTGATGACGGGAAGGTGTGGACTTTCAATCTACGCAAAGGGGTCAAGTTCCACGACGGAACTGACTTTAATGCCGATGCCGTTGTATTTAGTTTTGTAAGACTCATCGATGAGAACCACCCCTACTACGGCCTGGGAAGCTGGTCGTACTTTGATTATCTGTTAGGTGATGCGATTCAGGATGTGCGGGCGGTTGATGATTACACCGTGGAGATCGAGCTCAAAAACAAGTTTGCACCGTTTCTCACCTACATGGGCTACTATTCGGAGTATATCGTAAGCCCGACGGCAGTAAAGAAATACGGCGAGGAGTTCTTCAAGAACCCGGTCGGCACCGGCCCCTTTAAAATGAGTGAATGGAAAAAGGATGAGTACTTAACACTTGTGAAAAACGAAGATTACTGGGGAGAAAAACCGGGTATCGATAAACTGATCTGGAAAGTCGTGCCGGACAACACCACTCGTTTGATGGAGCTCGAAACCGGCCAGGTCCACGCGATCAAAGCCCCCTCGCCGGACCAGCTCGAGAAAATTAAAGGCAATCCTGATCTGGAATTAAAACAGATAGCGGGTGCCACTTCATTTTTCGGCACCTTCAATACCACTAAGGAACCGTTCGATGATGTCCGGGTGCGGGAAGCTGTCTGCTGTGCCGTAGACATGGATAAACTCGTAAGCAGCGTTTACGAAGGCATGGGAGTGAGGGCAGTTTCGGTCCTCCCGCCGACCGTGTTCGCCTTCGATGAGAGCTTGGACCCGTATCCTTATGACCCGGCGCGGGCACGACGGCTTCTAGCGGATGCGGGATACGGTGACGGACTGGATATTGATATTCACACCTTTGTCGAGGCAAGGCCCTACATCGCCCGGCCCGTCGATGCGGCTGAAATCATCAAAAGTGACCTCTCTAAAGTCGGTATAAATGCAACCGTAGAAGCCAACGAGTGGGGGACCCACAAGAGCATCTACAACAACTTCGAGCACCAGATAGGCTTTGCCGGCTGGTTTGACATCCCCCATCCGAGCAACTTCCTCAACACCCTTTTGATAAAAGGTCTCAAAGGCGGCTGGCAGCCTCAGGAAGTGGTAGACTTAGCTGAAAAAGCGTTGAGTACCTATGACCGAGATGCTCAGGAGAGGTACTGGAAAGAGGTCCAGCAGATCTCGCACGAAGAGTGTCCGGTTTTGCCGATCGCGCACGGTGCCTACACTGCTGCAATCCGTAAAAATGTCGGCGGCTTTAAGCTGGATGTGTTAGGCATTGCCCGTATGCATAACGCCTACTTTATCAAATAATCAGGAACTTCGGGGCAGGGACGGGATGACCCTGCCCTTTTTTTAAAAACAGGCTATACTAGGGAAATTATGAAAACAGTTCTTACCGGAGGCACACTTATCGACGGGACCGGTTCTCCGCCGGTAAAAAAAGCCGCAGTGGTTTTTGAAGACGGAACAATAACCGAGGCCGGGCCTGCAGATTCGGTGGATGTACCGAAGGACGCAATCGTACATGATGTACGTGGTAAAACCATTATTCCGGGCCTTATCGACTGTCATATCCATATGGACCTGCATGGGTTCGGCGATACGTTTGATGAAAATCTGGTAGAGGAGAAACTGAGAACGGTCCGTGCCGCAAAGGAGATGGAGAACACGCTCTGTCGGGGGATCACTACCGTACGAAATGTGGGAAGCATGGGCGGTATCGACTTTGCCGTTAAGCAGGCGATACAGGAGGGGCTGTGCAGGGGTCCGACAATCCTTACCAGCGGGAAGATCCTCAGTATGACGACTAGCGGCAACGATTATTTCCGGGGGTTGTATCGGGAAGCGGACGGCCCCGATGAGGTGCGCAAGGCGGCCAGGGAGCAGCTCAAAGCAGGCGCGGATTTTTTAAAAATAATGGCTACCGGCGCTGTGATGAATCCGGGAGAGGTGCCCGGTGCGGCCCAGTTCAGCCGAGACGAGATAAAAGCCGTAGTCGAAGAAGCGGACAAGGTGGGGCTTGCTGTAGCTGCCCATGCCCACGGAGTGGAGGGTATACGGAATGCCATCCTTTGCGGGGTACGGACGGTCGAACACGGGACCTTGATGGATGAGGCAGCTATCGACCTGTTTTTGGAACACGATGTCTTTCTCGTCCCCACCTATGTTGTCGGTTACTGCATGCGGAGCAAGAGCGGTGAAATTGCTCCCTTTATGCGGAAGAAAATCGAGACGATGAAAAGCCGGTTCAAAGAGATGCTCGAGGTTGCGATTGAGCGGGGAGTGAAAATTGCTTTCGGGACCGATGCGGGCACCCCTTTCAATTACCACGGAAACAATGCTCTGCAGCTCAAACTCTACGTGGACGACGGGTACTTTACACCGGTCGAAGCTGTTCATAGTGCCACCCAAGTCGCTGCGGAGGCAATCGGGCGTGCTGAGACGGTCGGGACCATCGAGCGGGCTAAAACAGCAGATATTGTAGTCGTAGACGGCAGTCTCGAAAAAACGGTCGACCCCCTCCTCGATTCTGTTGCGATGGTCATACAAAAAGGTGAAGTGGTTTATTCTGCCGGTGGACCGGCATGACCGAGGTTATGACCTTCGGATGGGATAGACGCCGTCCGGCACGTGGTGATAGGTAAAAACTTCCAGATTTGCCGGACACTGCCCCGGGGCATCCACAATAATAATTTCTTCAGTTAAAGCCTCATAGACGGCACGAAAATGGGTTTTTGATTTACTGACAATTATGCTGAACTCTTCCGGTTTGTATCCGAATTGAATAAACGGGTCCGTGTCCATGAGGACCGCGTGCTCGGAGACCAACTGGAGCCAAACCCCCTCTCCCCGCACGATAGCGGCAGGTCCGAGATCGACAGCCGCACCTGCGGTCATAGGCCCTGTCCCGGCATATACGCCGTCGCCGATCCATTCCACCTTTCCGGTAAACGGAATGGGCCGGTTATCACGCCATCCTGTCTCCGCCCCTACCTCGAGGGAGACCTCCCCGCCTTTCCCCGCCGCGTGGCACGCTTTTACCGCTTCCGGATCTCTGAATAGAGGGACCGCGACATTTTCTGCCTTTTGTTTGATGAGCTCTTCGAGGACGAACGTGGTATCATTCGTTCGGTCTGCATGGTCCAAAACAAAAACCGGGCGCTTAGAATGTTTAGATACTGCAACAGCCCTGGCAACACCGTTTTCCACCGTATACAAGCCTTTATTTCCCTTTCCGGTAAGCTCTCCCCGTTTCTCCCAAGCCAGGCCGGAGAGATCTTTGACGATTTCCTCTGCCAATGCTCGATTATTGTCCGTAACAGCAACCGCGGAACAGCCGATACCGGGCACATCGGACCAGGCGAACCCGAACAAAAAGGAAACATCGAGAACATCGGGTTTGTGCTGCCACTCCAATACCCGGCGGATAATATCCTTTCCCGGAGGGGCCGTGGTGGCACTGAATACCGAAGGCACCACCACTCCGGGCTTGGCCATTACACAGACCGGTTTACTCGAGCCTTCGAGCATACCGAACAGCAGTGATGCCGCCCGTTCTCCGGTCGAGCGCATATCGATGTGGGGGCTGCTCCTGTAGCTTACAGCAGCATCAGCGGTTTCGAGCAAGGAAGGGGTGAGATTTCCATGAAGATCGAACGCGACCACGATGGGAGTTTGTCTTCCTACTATCTTCCGCACGTTCTCTACGATACTCGTTTCGGGATCGAGATCACGTTCGGTTACCATTGCCCCGTGCAGGTATAAAAGCACCCCGTCGAGCTGCCCCGCCCTCTCTGCGAACGTCTCACAGATCATATCGTTGTAGAACCGAAAGGCTTCATCTGAAACAGGTGCACTCGCTTCGACCTCCACATCACAAACCGGAACAACAGAAATCCCCCGTTTGTTACACATATCGATTACACCCCCCAACACAGTGTTAGTCCCCCGGCGGGCATCGATTATATGATCACCGAGGAGTGCAATCCGTTCGAACGCAGCGAGTTGTGTTCTCCCCGGCCAAAAGGTGACCGTCTCATGTCCGAAACCGGCTATACCTATCCGCATATCCTCGTCCTCCGTTTTTACACAGCAGTTATTGCCACATGATACTTTTTTAAATATAATTTAAAATAAATTTTGGATATTTTTTTATTATCGATTTAAGATGATTTAATGTCAATAAAACGAAAATTGAACAGAGAAAAAAAACGGGCCCTCATCCTCTCGAAGGCTAAGGAAGTACTCAAAAAACACGGAAAAAATACGACGATGAGCCTTGTCGCGCAAGAGCTGGAAATGGACACCAGTTCCCTCTACTACTACTATAAAGGTATTCCGGAGATAATAAATACCCTTCTTCAGTCCGAATATCACGATTTATCGACCGTGCACGAGACATTATCCAAGGAAAACAAGACCCCGCTTTCTATCCTCAAGACCATGGTAACCATGGTGATGGAGTTTTATTACGATAATTTAGAAATAATGCAGATCGTTCTCACCCAGGTCTCCCCCCTTTTTTTGGACCGGGACCATCAAGAACCGTCTGAAGCAATAAACAATTACATACAGAGTTATAGAACAACAAGCAGCGAGCTTTTCCGGGAGATCGAATTATCACAACAAAGTGGAGAATTGACCGGCTCACTCGAAGCGGCGACGATACTGAACATGCTGCGGGGGAGCATTTTCGGTATTACCGCAGCATGGATCGAGAAGAAACCGGACCGCGAAAGCATCACCGGGCTGGTAGAACGGATGTTCATCGGCCTAGCAGAAAAACCTTGACATATCAACAAAGTGGGACTACCATATTTGAGGGTGCGTGTACGGACACACAAACCGTCTGCACCTAAAAAAACCTTAACGGGAGGAGTTATATGAAAAAACTACTCGCTATTCTAATGGCAACTCTGCTTCTTGCAGGATTTGTCGCGTCTGTTTTTGCCGAAGGCACTCAGGAGGCCGAGGCAATGGCGGAAGGGCAAAAGCACTTTGAAGGTATCGACATCGTGTTTTTTCCGGGCGGAAGTGAAGGAGGACCTTTTGCTTCAGTAGTCTACCGCGGTGCTCGGGCAGCCGAGTATGACTTAGGCTGTAATGTCGAATATGTTTGGTCGGGTTGGCTGCCGGACAGGATGGTAGCCCAGTTCAAAGATGCAATTGCCAGAAATCCTGACGGCATAGCGATCATGGGCCATCCCGGTGTTGCCGCATTCGCACCACTCGTGGACCAGGCACGGGAGAAAGGAATTATCGTCACCTCGCAGAACACCAGTCTGCCTGCAATCGAAGAGAAGTATAAAGAAACAGGCTTCGGCTATGTCGGCCAGGAACTGTATCCTTCCGGATATCAACTGGCAAAAGGTGCTGCCCAGCGGGCAGGACTGAAATCCGGAGACAAGGCGATGGTTTGGGGCCTTCTCGGCCAGGAAACCAGAGGACTTCGCACAAAAGGGGCCATCGACGCACTCGAAGAGATGGGTGTAGAAGTTGATTACCTTGAAATCTCCGATTCGATCAACAGCGATGCTTCTCAGGGTACTCCGGTAATAACCAGCTATATTGCCAGCAATCCGGATGTTAAATTGATAATTGCAGACCATGGTGCCCTTACCGCGACGATGGGCACATACATGCGCGCTGCAAATAAAAAACCGGGTGAAATATACACTGCCGGATTCGACCTGAGTTCAGCAACTGCAAAAGCGATCCAGGATGGCTGGGTCGGTGTTGTCCTCGATCAGCAGCCCTGGCTTCAGGGGTATCTCCCTGTACTCCAGCTTTGCCTTTCAATCAAATACGGGTTCTCGGGCCTTCACATCGACACCGGTGCCGCTCTGATCGACAAAAACAACATCGATTTTATCGCACCGTTGGCGGAAAAAGGAATCCGCTGATCGGCATTAGAATGTACTATCTGTACTAGTAACAAATACGGTGTAGGAGCGGCTTCAACAACTGCTCCTACACCCTCACTTTACACCCATGAAAATGTAAAGTATCATGGGCCGTTTATAATCAAACCAAAAGGAATGTAAGATGGCTGATGTCAACGAAAGCACACCTCTCCTTTCAATGCAGAACATCTATAAATCGTTTGGTCACGTAAAAGTCCTTCAAGGCGTCAATTTCGAAGTAGGCAACAATGAGATTGTCGGTCTCGTCGGAGACAACGGGGCCGGTAAATCGACCCTGATAAAATTGATAACCGGTGTACACGTACCATCAAAAGGGGACATCTACTATAAAGGGAAGAAGATTACCATACACTCGGTAAAACAGTCCCGGCAGTTGGGAATCGAGACGGTCTATCAGGAACGTGCCTTAGGCGACCAGCAGGCACTGTGGCGGAATATGTTCGTGGGAAGAGAGATTACAAATAAACTCGGTATCATGGATGTAAAAACCCAGCGCGAGGAGACCGAGAAACTGCTCAGAGAACATATCGGTTTTACTTCAAAAGCCATTACCACCGACACACCGGTGCTTTCACTTTCCGGTGGAGAAAAACAGGGAATTGCCATCGGCAGAGCACTGCACTTCAATGCCGACCTCATTATTCTCGACGAGCCTACGATGGGGCTCTCGCTTTCGGAGACCCGCCGTGTACTCGACTTCGTAAAAGGAATTAAGGAACGGGGCAAATCTGCAATATTTATTAGTCACAATATCTATTACGTATATCCGGTTGCCGACCGTTTTGTTGTTCTCGACCGGGGGGCTATCGCCGGAGAGATCGATAAAAAGGACATTACCCAGGATGATTTGGTAGACAAGATGGTAAATCTTGCCAGAACAGGAAAATTCGAATAAGGGGAAGGTGATGTTTAAATCTTCAAAATTACAGAAACACCAATTTGAAATCGCAAATGTCGCCGTACTGGCAATCATTTTTGCAATCTTTATAATTGGAAATCCGAAAGTGTTCACCGGCTTCGACATCTACTACTCGTTTATGTCCACCATTCCCTTTACCGGGATTCTCGCCCTTTCAGTGACTCTGGTTGTTGTGTTAGGAGAGATGGACCTCTCCTTTCCGTCGGTGCTTGCCCTCTCTTCTTGGGTATTTGGTACGATGTTTAAGGTCACGGGAAGCATGCCGCTTGCAGTACTTGCAGCACTCGCCGCAGGGACCTTTGCCGGTTACATCAACACCATTTTCATTGTACGCATCGGTATTCCTTCTCTTGTTGGAACCATCGGGGCGATGTTTTTCTGGCGCGGGCTGGTCAATATTCTAGCCCAGGGTAAAGGAATCAGCTTAGTCGATGCGGAAGGCACCTTTTTCTACAACCTGTTTGTCGGAAGGTTGGGCGGGCTGTTCCCCGCGCAGGCACTCTGGATGATCGGTCTCGGAGTGTTTTTCTACATATTACTCAACCGGCATAAGTTCGGGTCTCATCTCCTTTTTGTCGGTGATAACCCGGAAAGCGCGCGGATGATGGGTATCAATGTAAACAGGGTCAAGACAATCGCCTTTATGCAGACCGGTTTTTTTGCAGCTTTTGCCGGCATTCTCTCGACACTGGAAGTTACCTACTTCTGGCCGAGCCAGGGGCAGGGATACTTGCTTACCGCACTCGCTGCAGTTTTCGTCGGCGGCACTTCGGTTTTCGGCGGTATGGGATCAATTGTAGGCACCTTTATCGGTGCTCTCATTATCGGATCTCTCGAGGCGGGGATTATTTCGATCGGGCTTTCCGGTTTCTGGATCCAGTTCATCTACGGGCTGATTATCATGGCATCGGTATCGATTTACACGACACTGCTGAAGAAACGGGGCTAAAAGGCCGGCCAGTTGGTTATGGTCCCCCTCGGGGGTCCGAGGGTCCGCGGCCCCCTACTTTTTCTGAAGTGCTTTAACGATCTCCGCGTGGCTGTTGAGCGTAGCAGCGATGTCCGCATCACCTAAGAGTATTTCTCGCGCCGCTTTGGCACAAATAGTAACGGAGAGTAAGAAGGTAGAGGGGTCGTGTACCCGAATCGGATGTGCCGTCTCCATCTGCTTTTTTAATACCGTACCCAGGGCATCGTTATAGACAGGATTACTTTCGAGCTCTCTTTTTGATACGGGGAGCATCCCTGTAGCTTTATAATACCGCTCCGCGGTCCGGGGATTGAGAGCTAAATACTTAATAAACTCAGAGGCCAGTTCTTTATTTCCGCACTGCTTAAAAATTGAAAGCGTGTGGTTCCATAGTACCGAAAAGGTCTGCCCCGTTGAAGATTTGAGCATTGTGGAATAGCCGATGTCCTCGAGTACCGATTGGTCCCGACCGCTTAACACAGGGATCATACAGCGCATCCACGGCCCCTCTGCCAAAAAGGCCATCTTTCCAATTGAAAACAACTTCCGGTTTCTCCAGGAATTATTTGTTATGTTGACCCGCCCTTTCTTGATAAACTTTTTGAGCCACACGAACGCATTCTGGGTTTCGGACGAATGGAATATAATCTCCCCTCCCTCACCGAACACCCCGCCTCCGAACGCGTAGAGAAAATTTGACAATGTATTGAGGAAAAACAGTTCATCATCGAAAACAGGAATCGAGAAGGGAATAATCTCCCCGGAGGATTTTTCATGAATCCTTTCAAATAGATCGAGCAGCTCTTCATAATACTCAGCGGTAAGGGCCTCCTCTCCGGTAAACTCTTGTAATATGTCTTTATGATAAAAAAGAATCGTTGGCCCATTGATCCAGTTAAGCCCGTAGTATCTTCCTTCATAACGGACTCCTTCTATGGTTTGGGGATAGAGATCGTTTAGCAGATCTGTTGAATAGAGACTGTCCAGCGGTTCGAGAGCGCCGTTATATGCCAAGAGTGGGGTCCAGAGATAGATAAGGGCACTGATATCCGGAGCCTCTCCCCCTGTAGCCAAAATTAGTAACTGCCGCTCGATCTCCTGGTAGGATATGCCTAAGTTCTTGATAAAACCGTCGTCACGGTCCTGATTAAACTCACCTAACAGCTGCTTTACTATTGGTGTTGTCGGCTCCTCTACAGCAAGCCAGTTGGCAAACCGGAGCGTATTCGGCCGTTCTCGAATAAATGTCCCCTTACCCGGGACCCGTTCTAAAACGCCCTCCTGTACCAGCTCCATAATAGCGGTGCGCACCGTGGCCCTGCTGATATCGAACTGTTTGCTTATTTCGATTTCAGGGGGGAGAAGTGTAGAATCTTCCGTACTCTGGTTTATCAGGTAGAGAATGTACTCTTTGACCTGTTTGTAAATCGGCGTACTGGAATACCGTTCTATCTGATATTCAGTGTCCTTCATAATGCATTATAAGGTGTCTCGCGAATGGTGTTTACCATTGCCCAAAAATTATCCAGGGGTGTATCGAGCTGGACATGATGGGTGGGACCGATAACAAGCCCTCCGTCCGCACCTATAGTTTCTAATCTGGTACGAATTTCCTGTTTTACCTCTTCCGGTGTACCGAAAGGGAGCGTATACTGTTCATCGACCGTCCCCCAGAAACAGAGCTTGTCGCCAAACTCTTTTTTGAGCTCAGCCGGGTCCATACTTGCAGGCTGTACAGGGTTCAGCACATCGAGACCGATTTCTATGAACTCCGGTATGATCGGTTCCACCTTTCCATCGGTATGATAGGCAATCTTTATCTGAGGATTGATCTCCTTTAGCTCTCGAAAAAACCGGGCCATTCTCGGTTTAAAAAACTTTCTCCAGAGCTCCGGTGATATGATCATCGAGTTCTGCCCCCCCATATCGTCACCGGTCCAGATCATGTCAACACCCATCTCCACTAACCTTTTAGCAGCAGTAAGATGGTAATGAAAAGGAATATCGAGAATCTGTTCAGCAAGGTCCGGGTCGGTTACAAAATCCATCATCAGCTGCTCCAGGCCGCGGAGCGCCCATGCTGTCTCGAAAATTGTGGTAACCGTTACTCCCACGATCCAGTATTCATCTTTATAATTCTTAACCGTCTCTTCGGCGTCCTTATACAGTTCGGGTCGGGTCGGGTCGGGAGGGGAATAGTTTTTTATAGCCGCAGCATCAGCGAGAGGATGGGAAGAGATCTCCGTGTATTTTCCCGTCCCGAATTTTGTGTTGTATTCTTTTACCTGCCAGCCGATCCCCCACTCATCCTTGTACGGTTCATCGGACATGTAGTAACTATTCGCCCACCCCACAGAGGTGAGCAGCATGTCTTCATCGAGATGACGCTCCAGTTCATAGGTGTTGCCTCCCCCATGCGGATTATGGCTTTTTATCCCTTTCAAGTGCATGTCCTCCTCGAGACGGCCGGCAAACTCGGGTGTAAAACTGATTTGCATTGGGCAGCGGTCAGGTTGTTCATGGTTGAGGGCCATTTCCACCCGTTCCCGATGTTTCATATTTCTTTCCTCCGTACAAAGATTATGTATGTGCTTCTTGCAAAAATCGGCTATTTTTGCAAGAAGCATGTGAACAAAAAGGCCGCCCTCACCAGGGCGGCCCGTTTTGGTTTACCTTTCCTGGTCGTTGATAACTACCTTTATCGAATTCCGGCGTCAATAAGCGGAATGAGCTCTTCGATTGTATCAGGTGTAACAACGCCGGCACCGGTGTTGATGTACAGTCCCGCGAGACCGTATCGGCTGCTCAAAACAATCTGCATGACAGGAAGGAATCCCTGGAGGTAGAGCTGCTGATCGAGGGTCACGTTGACATAGCCGTTCATCAGTCCATCGATAGTCGCAGGAGTCAGGTCGATTCCTCCGGTAATGACTTCACCCGGCTCTTTGCCTGCTTCCTTGAGTACTTTTTCAAACATAGCGGTAACACCGCCGTGCTGGGTCCCGATTGCTTTTACCTCGGGATTGTTGGAGATGTAAGCGGAAAGCACCGGTACTGCTTGCGAGAAGTCGGCATTTACCTCAGGAGAAATCTCGAGATAATCAACTTTAACTCCGGCAGCTTCCAATGCCGCTTTCATTCCGCGGGTACTCTGACCACGCTCAGCTTCCGCAGCCAATCCGTATACCAGTGCGGTATCTCCGGATTCGAGGCCCGCTTCTACCATTTTGGTCCCGGTGAGATAACCCCCCTCATACAGATCTACACCCGCGTAGCCGAACCCGTCGGGACGATACTTCTCGTAGAGTTCCGTCAATGGAGCGTTGCCGCTGGTGACAATTATCCCTTTTGACCGTGCTTCTGCAACAAGCGGTGCGAACGCATCTGATCCTGGATGCCCCATAATAGCAATGCCGGTAGGATTTCCTGCCATGGCTTCTTTGAACTGCTGGATCATCTTCTCCGGCTGCCACTCGGAGTACTGTTCGATCAGTTTTACCCCGAAATGCTCTGCGGCTGCACGTGCCCCGTTGGTACGGGCAATGGTAGCCGGTCCTCCGGCTGGACCACCGCACTGGATGTAGATGGTCATTCCCTGTCCAAGTAGTGCCTCACCCTTAATGACTGCAGCAGTCTCGTCGACCTCTTGCTCACCTTCTGCAAATACTGCCCCCGCTGTCCCTAAGAGGAGAGCGAAAGCAACCAACATAACAACTAGACGTGTAAGACCTTTTTTCATAAGTCCTCCTTAAAAAACTTTTATATTAACGGACCATTTTGGTTAGGACGGCCCGCCGCTTCCTTGTGTAGGTGTTCGCGCGGCTGCATCGGCTTCCGCCATACGTTCCCGTTTCGCCTTGCTCGGAGAGAGCCCCTTCCCCTTCCCGATTACGATATGAAGGGTAACAGTGACGATTAGGACAAGGCCGACAATGAACCGGGTCCAGAAACCGCCCAGTCCTGATGCAACGACACCTGCTTCGATCGATCCGACGATAAGGGCGCCGAATACGGTCCCTACAACCGTCGCCTCACCGCCGAAAATTGACGTACCGCCTATAAAGACTGCGGCAATTGAGATGAGCAGGAATCCCTGACCCTGGGTTGTCCAGAAGGTACTCATCTCCAATGTAAGCAGCACAGCAGCAATTGCTCCTAAAAACCCCATAAGAGTAAAGAGCGCAATCTTGGTACGGCGTACGTTTACTCCCATGACCTGGGCAACATGGGCATTATCTCCAATAAAAAGAACGTGTTCACCGAACCGGTGACGGTTCAAGATAAACCAGAGAATAACCGCAATCCCTAAAACCCAAATCATCTGGGCCGGAATGTACCCGCCGATCCTTCCGGTGAAAAGCGAATGAATAAACTCTTCGCGAATGTCCCGTATATTCCAGGCGAGCCCGCCTGAGAGGATAACGGTAAGACCGTGCCACAGGAACTGCGCGCCGAGAGTAGCGATAATCGACGGTATTCCAATCACTGCTATAAGTACACCGTTTACGAACCCGATCAACGCCCCTGAGGCAAGTGCAATGATTAGCGGCATCAATGTTTGTCCGGTAATCTTAAAAAGTGCGGCAAATACGAACCCGGAAAAAGCAATGACGGCCGGAAAGGAGAGGTCGATCTCTCCCGTAGCCACGATCAGGGTAAACCCCAATGCCAGGAGCATAGGAGGCGGAACTGTGGACATAAATGACTGATAGATTCGAAATCCGAGAAATGTCTCCGGTGCAGTGAACATAAATGCTATGAGTATGACCACGTACACCAACATGATTGGAAGTGCTTCTACGCGTGATAATAGAGACTTTTTCATTGCTTAACACCCTCACCAGTTGCGTATTTGAGCATAAACTCATCGAGATCATGCAGCGATACTTCGTTCTTATGGAAATTTGCGACAATCTCACCCCGGTCGATGATAACGAACCTGTCGGCAACTTCGTATACGTGACTCAATGTATGAGAAATGTAGATACATGAACGGTTCGATTCTTTGATTTTCCGGGTAAAATTGAGTACTTTCTGTACCTCTTTCAGGGAGAGGGCGACCGTCGGCTCATCGAGGACGATAAGATCGGCGTCAAAATACATGGCCCTGCCGATGGAAACACCCTGCCGTTCACCGCCCGAAAGCAGGCGAACAGTCGATTCGGAGTTGATCCCCACACCTCTGAATCCGATAAGATCGAGAAGGATATGCCGGGCGATCTCCTTTTCCTTTTTTACATCGATAAAACCGAACCGGTTGGTAATTTGTCTTCCTACGAAGAAGTTACGCCACAGCGGCTGTTTGTCCCCTAAGGATTTCTCCTGATATACAGTCTCGATCCCGTATTTATGCGCTGTCTGTACATTGTATGATCTGGAATCCACTTTTTTGTCCCGGATATACATGTCTCCGCTCGTGGGGGGAAATACTCCGGTTATGATCTTTACCATAGTAGACTTACCGGCGCCGTTGTCTCCGATAAGCCCCACTACTTCATTCGTACCTACTTCGAAATCTATTCCCCGGAGGGCTACAACTTTTCCGAAGTATTTGTAGATGTTCTTCATCTGGAGGGCATATGTATGCCCTTTTTCTGCCGTCGTCGTGTTATCCCTCTCTGCCATATACCTGCTCTCTCTTATTTAAATGTATTTTAATGTAATGCTTTGTTATTAAATGTACATACATTTCGTAACATTATACATTACTTTTGTCTGTTGTCAAGTTATTTTTTTACACTAATCTGGCTTTGGACCATATCGATAAAGGCGAGCATGTTCTCGAGGGGGACATCTCCTTCCACATCATGGGCCGGAGAGAAAATATAACCGCCCCGTGATCCCATATCGAGAAGCTCCCTGCTCTCGCGGCGCACCTCTTCGGCCGTATGATAGGGAAGCGTCTGCTGAGTAGAGAGTCCGCCGTGAAAACTGAGCCGGTCCTTGTACTTCCGGTGGAGCGCTTTGATATCCATCACTTCCGGCTGAAACGGGTTGAAGCAATCGAGTCCGATATTGATGAGAAGATCAAACAGTTCGTCCACATCCCCGCAGGAGTGGATCATCACATATTTACCCTCTTCTTTTACGGCTCCATACATCCGTTTCAATACAGGGTAAAAGTACTCCATCCACAAATCGGGCCCCATCTGCAGGCCCCGCTGCTGTCCCCAATCGTCTCCGAAATAGACCGCATCGATGTCATAGGTCATCGCTTTTTTTACCTGGGCGATGTTATAGTCCCCAATTGCGCCGAACAGCTCATGTACGAATCCGGGATTGTCGTAGAAATCCATCATGAGCTGTTCCATCCCGCGCAGGGACCAGGCCCGCTCGTAGAGGGAGAACCCCAATTGAAACACCCGGAAACGGTTGGGAAACCGGGTCAATTTTCCGGGAATGTCTTTGAAAAACCGCTCGTCGAGGGGGTCGGGAAACTGATACCCTTTGAGGGTCGGGCGGTCTACCACCTGACCGGAGACATTGCCGATGTCCTTATCGATGCTTCTGTCCCACACGACGCCGAATACGTCTTCGAACATGTCGGGACTGACCTCTTTGAAAAAACCGATATCGCTTCCAAGCCGTACGAAGTGGTTGCCCACGACTTCATCGAGGTCTAAGCCACGGTCGAGCCCGGCTTCACTGCCGGTATTGGTAGTTCCGAAATGCTCCCGCAGTTTTGTTTTCGCTTCCACGGTAAAACCGAAGTGCCACGGAACATAAGGGGGAGTCTTGTGATCGAGTACGGTCTTCACTACTTCGCGTTTATGCATATTACACCATGTCCTCTACACGCACGTAATCATCAAACTGCTTTTCTGTCAAGATTCCAAGTTTCACTGCAGCCTCTTTTAAGGTTAATTTTTCCTTAAAGGCGATTTTGGCAATCTTAGCTGCATTGTCGTACCCGACATGGGGATTGAGGGCGGTTACCACCATTAAGGTGTTGTCGAGGTGTTTTTGGATCCCTTCCCTGTCGGGCTCCAACCCTTCGAGACAATTTGAATTGAAACTGAGCATAGCATCACCTAGGAGCCTTACCGATTGGAGGACGTTGTAAATGATGACCGGTTTATACACATTCAGTTCGAAATTTCCCTGTGAGCCCGCGACCGTGACCGTAGTGTGGTTGCCCATCACCTGAGCGCACACCATGGTAAGCGCCTCGCACTGGGTGGGGTTTACCTTTCCCGGCATGATGGAAGACCCCGGTTCGTTTTCGGGGAGCTTCAGCTCGCCTATGCCGCATCTCGGGCCTGAGCCGAGCCAGCGAATGTCATTTGCTATTTTCATAAGGGCTGCGGCAAAAGTGTTGAGCGCTCCGGAGAGCTGTACCATCCCGTCGTGGGCGGCAATAACTGAAAATTTATTTGGGGCCGATACAAACGGAAGTCCGGTAATCCGGGCGATATGACCGGCAGCCCCTTCGGCAAATCCGGGGGGAGCATTCAAGCCGGTCCCTACGGCAGTCCCGCCGATCGGCAGAGGATAGAGCTCTTCGGCAGCCTGTTTGACTCTGTGTATACCCGCCTCCACCTGGGCCGCGTATCCGGAAAACTCCTGGCCTAACGTAAGCGGCACTGCGTCTTGTAGATGGGTCCTTCCGGTCTTGACAATTGATTTGTACTGTTCGGTTTTCTCCTTCAGTGTCGTGAGAAACGTCTCCGCGGCCGGGACCAGTTTGCCTGTTACCTGCTCCACTGCAGCGATGTGCATGGCAGTGGGAAAGGTATCGTTGGAAGACTGCGACATATTCACATGGTCATTGGGATGGACCGGTTTCTTCGAGCCCCTCTCTCCGCCTGTAATCTCGATAGCACGGTTGGAGATCACCTCATTCGCGTTCATGTTGGAGTGGGTCCCGCTTCCGGTCTGCCACACCTTAACAGGGAAATGGTCGTCGAGCTTACCCTCGATGACCTCATCACAGGCAGAAATAATCGGGCTGTAGAGTTCTTCGGGCAGGATGCCCAGCTTACGGTTTGTCTCCGCCGCCGCTTTTTTGAGGACACCCAGCGCATGGACCATTTCCCTGGGCATCACCTCATCACCTATCCTGAAGTTGTTAAAAGAACGCTGGCTCTGAGCACCCCAGTACCGTGATTCCTCCACACGTACTTCTCCCATAGTATCACGTTCGGTTCTGTAAGCCATCTTGTTACCCCCTCTGCTCCATGGGTATGAACGGTTTGCCTTCTTCACCGACGTAAAGACTTCTCGGACGATATATTCTGTTGTCCTGCCGCTGCTCTAAGATGTGGGAAAGCCACCCGGCGGAACGGGAGAATGCAAATATAGGAGTAAAAAGAATTTTGGGGATGCCGAGGAGAGTATACACCGAGCCCGAGAAGAAATCGACGTTGGGATAGATCGGTTTTCCCTTCTCTTCCATTCTATTTCGGAACTCTTTTTCCAAGGTCTTGAGGATGTCGAAATACCGGGTATCACCCTTTTTCTCGGAGAGGCTCTTTAAGAACTCCTCCATAACGATCGATCTGGGGTCCTTGGCCCGGTATACCCGGTGGCCCATACCCATCACTTTTTTCTTTTCGGAGAGCGCTTTTTCGAGCCAGGGGACCACATTGTCAGGGGAACCGATCTCCTCCACCATGTTGAGGACCTTCTCGTTGGCCCCGCCGTGCAGAGATCCGTAGAGAGAACCAATGGCAGCGGATATGCTGCAGTAGCAGGTGGAAAGAGTGGATGCGACTACCCGGGCGGTAAATGTGGAAGCGTTGAATCCGTGTTCCGCGTGAAGCACAAAACAGTTGTCCATGATCTCCCCTTCTTCCCGTTCCGGTTCCTCACCCCGCATCATGTAGAGAAAATTGGCCCCGTGGGAGAGATCTTTTCTCGGAGGAACATAATCCTTACCGTCCCGGAACCGCTTCAGTGCCGCGACCACCGAAGCAAGCTGGACCACCTGATGAAGGGTGTCCCGGCAGTTGCAGTAGGCGTCATGTTCGATCTTATGGTCCACATACCCGCTGATATAAGAGATTACCGACTGGAGCAGTTCCATAGGGTGCGCTTTCGGCGGAAAGGTACGGACCATCTCTAAAATCGGTTTCTTCAGATCTCTGGCGTTCCGCATGCGGTCTGAAATTGCCCGGTACTGGTCCCTGGTGGGGAGCTTGCCGTAGAGAAGGAGGTAGGTTACCTCCTCGTAATCACAATTTCTCACAATATCGTCAATAGAGTAGCCGCAGTAGTAGAGCTTTCCCTTCTCTCCGTCTATCTTACAAATGCTGCTCTCAGCAGCGATGACTCCTTCGAGTCCTTTAGCATATGATGTCTCAGCCATATGTTCTCTCCTTACCATATATTTTTTTCGTACTTCATTTCACTAACAGATTAAAATCCGTGTATCGGTTTTTCGAATGCACCGAGCCCCGCCTCTTTTACAGCTTCTGAGAGTGTGGGGTGGGCATGCACCGTCCGGCCGATATCTTCGGCAGAACCTTCGAATTCGATAACAGTGACCGCTTCCTGAATGAGAGTCCCGGCTTGATTTCCGATAATATGGACCCCGAGCAGCTTGTCATTGTCCTTACGAGAGAGCACTTTTACAAAGCCCTCGGTCTTCTCTTCTGCAAGCGCTTTCCCGTTCGCTCCAAAGCGGAAGATTCCCTTATTATACGGAATTTCCCCGTTTTTGCATTCTTCTTCGGTTTTACCGACCGAGGCCGCCTCCGGAGCAGTATAAACCACTGACGGTACTGCTTCGTAATTGACCGAGCTCTTTCTGCCTGCAATGATCTCCGCAACGGCGGTCCCCTCTTCCTCTGCTTTATGGGCAAGCATTGTACCGGGGGTGCAGTCGCCGACGGCATACACGCCGGAGCAATTGGTCTCGAACCGTTCGTTGACCCGGACCCGTCCCCTATCATCGAGGGAGAGTCCGAGACTCTTTACAATACCGTCCGGGACGTACGGCTTTCGCCCCGCGGAGACCAGCACCTTGTCTCCTGTGTATTCGGCTTTCTCGCCTTTTTTATTTGTGCCTAAAAGGGTAATCTTTCCCTTCGATTCTTTATACTCCGTTATCTTGACCGACAGTTCAATCGTGATACCCTGTTTTTTCAGCACCCGCTTCATTTCCGTTCCAACTTGGCGGTCCCAGCCGGGGAGTACCGTCTCCATAAGCTCTACGACCGTAACCTTCGCTCCGAGCCTGCTCCACACACTCCCCATCTCGAGCCCGATTGCACCGGCCCCGATTACGACGAGCTCTTTTGGTACTTCCTGCAGGGAAAGCGCGTCGGTCGAGTCAATAAGTGAAGCGCCGTTAAAGGGGAGAAACGGCAACTCCACAGGCAGACTGCCTGTAGCAAGAACTATGTTTTTTGCTGATATGGTTTGCTTTATTTCACCATTGGTACTATTTTCCGTTGGCGTTATCTCGACCCTGCCAGCCTCCGGGACCGCGGCTTCGCCGGTCAAAACATCGACCTGGTTCTGCTTCATAAGTGAAGCCACCCCGGAGGTAAGCTTCTCTACGATTCTCTCCTTCCGTTCCATCATCACTTCGAGATCAATGGACGGACTTTTTTTCGAGCTGCCCAGGCTTATACCGTGAAGCGGGGCAATCTCTCGAATATCCATGAGCAGCTCGGTAGAAGAGAGGAGCGCTTTAGAAGGGATGCATCCAACATTGAGACAGGTACCTCCGAGCCGGCCCTGTTTTTCTATGAGCGCTGTTTTCAGTCCCAGCTGTGCCGCCCGGATAGCAGCAACATATCCGCCGGGGCCGGCACCGATGACAGCTACTTCGTACTGTTTATCTTCAGACATAACTATTTCTCACCTCAATTAACTCGCGCCCTACAGGTTTAACAGCAGTCTGTCGGGGTCTTCTACGAGCTGCTTTACCATAACCAGAAACCTCACCGCCTCTCTGCCGTCCATAATTCGATGGTCATAGGTGAGGGCGATGTACATCATCGGGCGGATAACCACTTCCCCATCGACCGCTACGGGCCGCTCCTGGATAGCGTGCATTCCCAGTACCGCGCTCTGAGGAGGAGTGGGGATCGGTGTCGAAAGCAGGGAACCAAAGATCCCTCCGTTGGTAATGCTGAAAGTTCCGCCGGTCATCTCTTCTACGGAGAGCTTTTTATCCCGGGCCCGAACAGCGAGATCGGCAACGCTCTTTTCGAGCTCATCAATGGTGAGCCGGTCGGCGTCCTTTATTACCGGAACGATCAATCCTCTCTCCGTGGAAACCGCGATCCCGATATTGTAGTAGGTATTGTAGAGAACATCGGTTCCGTCTACGAAGCTGTTGGCCTGGGGATATGTTTTGAGTGCTTCACAGCACGCTTTTATGAAAAAGGACATGAACCCCAGCTTTACCCCGTGTTTGTCGAGGAACCGGTCTTTGTACCGGTTCCTCAGCTCCATCACCCGCTTCATATCAATTTCGTTAAATGTGGTCAGGTGGGCCGCGTTCTGTTTGGATGCAACCAGGTTTTCCGCTATTTTCTGCCTGATACGGGACATCGGGCGCCGTTCCTGCCGGGGCCGGGACCCTGATGCGGCGGTTTCCCGGGAGCCGGCCGATTCCCGCGGGCTCTCCGTTTTCTCGGCGCCCTTTGCTTCCTGCGGGCTCTCCGCTTCGGGCTCCCCGCCCTCGATATGCTGCTGCACATCCTGTTTTGTGATGCGCCCGTCTTTGCCGCTTCCCGCTACAGTGCTGCGGGAGATATTGTGTTCCTCTATCAGCCTGCGGGCCGAAGGAGAGGCCGGCGGGGCCTGTGCGTCAGGCTTCGCCGGTTGCTCCTGTCCCTGCGATTGTTCCTGTTCTCCCGCGCGAGGCTGTTCCTGTTTTTGCGCCGCGCCCTCAGGGCGAGCGGCTTCCGTATCTATTGTGGCCACTACCTCGCCCACCTCTACTTCACTTTCTTCTTCGGCTTCGATAGTAATAACACCGCTTACCGGAGAAGGGATTGCCATGGTGGCTTTATCACTTTCCAATTCGAATATATCCTCACCCTCTTCTACATAATCCCCCGATTGTTTAAACCAGGTCGAAATGTAGCCGGAAGTAACAGATTCACCTAAAGAAGGAACTTTTATCTCTTCGCTCATCGATTCTCCTTTTTCTCATGTCTCTCCTGTTTTTCAAACGCGTTATTCACTATCTGCTCCTGCTCGATCGCGTGGCGGCGATAGGACCCGGAAGCGGGGCTGGCCAGTTCCGGCCTTCCCGTATAGACAATAGGAACTTCCCCGATTACCCCCTTGGCCTGGAGAGAAAGGAGGTGCTCATGCATAAACCTCCACCCTCCCCTGTTCTCCGGCTCTTCCTGTACCCATCTAAGCCGCTCGATAGTCCGGTAACGGGAGAGGACCTCGGCAAGCTGGTGCTCCGGAAAGGGGTAGAACTGTTCGACCCGTACAATAGCTGTCTCTTCGGGCCCGGCCCCTTTTGGCGCTTTCTCCTCTCTCGCTTCCGCCCTCTTTGCAATGAGATCGTAATAGATCTTTCCGCTGCAGAGGATGATCGTTTTCGCCTCTAAGCTGCCGGCAGGGTCATCGAGGATTTCCCGGAAATGTCCGCTCGTAAAATCTGTAGTCGGAGAGACCGCCTGCTTGTGCCGAAGGAGGCTTTTCGGTGTCATGACAACAAGCGGTTTTCTAAAATCCCTTTTGATCTGCCTTCTTAAAAGATGAAAATACTGGGCGGGAGTGGTTACATTACACACCTGAATATTGTCCTGCGCACAGAGCTGCAAAAACCGCTCTAAAAACGCACTGGAGTGTTCGGGGCCCTGGCCTTCATATCCGTGAGGCAGGAGCATGACCAGACCGGACAATCGGTCCCATTTTACCTCCGAGGCGACCACATAATTGTCAATAATCACCTGAGCGCCGTTACAGAAATCTCCGAACTGCGCCTCCCACATGACCAGCATGTTGGGCTGGGCAATTGAGAAGCCGAACTCAAAACCGAGTACGGAGAGCTCGGAAAGCGGACTGTCCCATACGAAAAAGGAACCCTGTTCCTCAGCAAGATGGTTCAGCGGTGTGTACGGGGTGGGCTGTTCTGTTTCCGTATTCCACCACACAGCATGACGCTGTGAGAACGTCCCCCGGGCGGAATCTTCACCACTCAACCGCACCGAGGTCCCTTCCATGAGAAGCGACCCGAAAGCGAGTGCTTCTCCTGTTGCCCAGTCGAAACGGCCCTTCTCTTCGAGCATCTTTGCCCTTCCGCCGACGATCCGTTTCAACTTGGAGTGGATTGCAAAATCGTCCGGAAAGGAGGTGATCTGTTCTACAATACGGCGGAGCATTTTCTCCGATATTCCCGTTTCCACCGGCTCGTGGGAATACTCCCGCTGAAACCCCTTCCACACACTTCCACCGAACCCGTCCCTGCCATCCTTCTCCTTTTTCTTCTTTCCTTTTTCAAGCCGGCCGGCGAGGTCCTCCTTGTATTGGTCCTTGAATGTGTCCTGTTCCTCCCGGGGGAACACGCCGGACTCGTGGAGCCGATCCCCGTAGTGAGCGGTAACACCGGGAGATTTTTTTATCAAATCGTACATGATCGGATGGGTAAAGGAGGGATCATCCGCCTCGTTATGGCCGTACTTCCGGTAGCAGAATATATCGATGATCGCGTCATACCCGAACTTCTGCCGGTAGGCGAAAGCGAGATCGATGGCCCTGATAACGTATTCCGGCTCGTCCCCGTTCACGTGGAATATGGGGATGGGCAGAGATTTGGCCACATCGGTAGGGAAGAATGTCGAACGCAGCTCTCTTCCCGAAGTGGTAAAACCGATCTGGTTGTTGATCACGATATGGATGGTCCCGCCGGTTTCATACCCCTTTAGCTTGGAGAGATTGAGGGTCTCTGCAATAATCCCCTGGCCTGAAAAAGCGGCATCACCGTGAAGCAGAACGGGAATGACCTTTTTCCTCGCTCTGTCCCCGCGCCGCAGCTGTATTCCCCTTGTCTTTCCTTCGACGACAGGATCAACCGATTCGAGATGACTGGGATTGGCAACTAAGCCTACATGGATTTTCGATCCGTCCTCATTTTCATGGTCTTTACTGTAGCCGAGGTGGTACTTTACATCTCCGCTCTCACCGTAGGTGGGCGCCTCATCATTGTCTTCGAATTTAGAAAAAATCTGGTCAATCGGTTTTCCGATAATGTTGGCAAGCACATTGAGTCTGCCCCGGTGGCTCATACCGAGGGCGATCTCTTCGATCCCCTCCTGTGCGGCGAGGTCGATCAAGTAGTGGAGCGCGGGAACGACTACTTCGCCCCCTTCGACTGAAAACCGCTTCTGCCCGATAAATTGTGAGTTCAAGAATGATTCGAACTCGAGCGCCTTTATGAGGTCCTCCTGGAC
>CAZKZZ010000028.1:0-29539 GCA_964557375.1 uncultured Spirochaetales bacterium
ACTAAAATAAAAAAACTCCCAGAGAAAAGGAGGTCAAAACTCTGGGAGCATAAAAAAAGGAGGTCATAATGAAAAAAAAATCAAATCATTTTATATATAATCTCTATATATTCATATAATTAAACAACAGAGGACAGAAAAGGTAACAAAAAATTTAGAAAAAATTCATTAAAAAAAAGATGAGACAGCGAATGTGATCTGTAAATCTACATCGTTTAACCCAATTCTCTCCAAACCGTAACGGATGATGTCCCCGGTTTGGACATTTTCCGGAACCTGTATAATAACCTCTTCGTTCTTTCGTACCGTTGCGAATCCCCCGCATACTCCGCAGAAAAACTGTTCCCAATAGGGGAGGCCTTCGCAGTGCGGACAGCTCTTCTCTACCGGTATTGGAATCGTATATTGTCCTCCGAATGAAGCTTCTCGAGGGGAGAGTACCATCTCCAGGTTGAGCGTTCTCCGCCTCCGTCCGGACCACCCAGTACGATTTCTCCTTTCAGTCTGCTTGGTCCGGTCATGAAAACCCCATTCGTCACCGGGAGAACTCCTCTCCCGATCATATTCAGTCCGTTTTTTTTCGTTACAGAGCGTATCATATGCATTCCGGGCCCGAATCAAATACTCACTGGCGCATCCTTCGTTGAGGTCGGGATGGTGTTCTTTTACTATCTTCCGATATGCCCGTTTTATCTCTTCTTTGTCGGCATCAGGTGAGACCCCCAAAATCCTATATAGATTCTCTCCCATTGTTACTTCCCCGTTGCCAGCCAGATATGTGTTTTAACGATCTGAATTACTGTTTTCGCATCAAACGGTTTTGTTATATAGGCTGCTGATCCGAGCTCTTTCCCGAGCTGCTTATCTTTTTCATCATCTTTCGCGGTAATAAAAATAACAGGGATATCTTTCGTTCGTTTTTCCGCTTTGAGCTTTTTACATACCTCATAGCCGTCCATACCGGGCATCATGATATCCAGGAGGATGACATCGGGAATCGGTCCATTCTGTACGAGCTCGAGTGCCTCTTCTCCACTCGTAGAAATTGTAATCTTGTACGCGTCTTGAAGCATGCTCGCTAAGGTTTTTATGTTTGCAGGTGTGTCATCAACAATCAGTATGGTGGCTTTCTCTTCCATATATATATTATAAATTCAAATCCAATTTGGTGACAACCGTATCTAAGATTTGACTTGCAGCCTTGAAATTAAAATCATCGAGGAGTGTGGTGATCTCCTCCGCCTCTCTCCTGCAGCCTGACTCGACCAACTGATTTTTTATGCTCGTAAAGATTTTTTCCGATTCAAAGTCATTTTCTTTTAGTGCCTGCTGCAGCGTTTTGATGACAGACGGTAAATCTTTACTGCCCGGACCGTTTCCGGTCTCCGGCTCGCCACCGGCACTTTCCCCCTCTACGCCGAGCTCTTTTTCCAACCCCTGCAGCACCTCTGTGAGCGCATCATCAGTGGCATCGAGAAGGGCCGGAAGCAGCTGCACAGTACGGTCTCGAATTGCATTGTTCAATTCTTTTGCGTTTTCAAATACCCTCTCCGCACCGATATTACCGGAGACCCCCTTCAAGGTATGGGCAAGCCGTTCCGCAGTTTCATAATCTCCGGCATCGAGACGGTTTTGAATATCTTTGATGCTGTTCTTGTTTTTTACCAGAAAATCCTTGAGAAGTGTGACAATAAGCGCCCGGTTCCCGCCGAGGCGGCTCATACATTCACTGATATTTATACCCGGCAGGCTGTCCGGCAGCCGGGTCCGCCGGTCTTCGAAGAGGTCTTTACGGTCCCCTAACGAGGTTTGACTCTGCGCGGGAGTTTCCTGCCGTTTCTCGGAAAGGTCCCTCCTTTCAGCCGCCTGGGCAGGGTTGTTTATCCAGGACCGTAAACAGGTGAACAACTGGGTCGTATCGATCGGTTTCGAAATATAATCATTCATACCGGCGGCAATACATTTTTCCCTATCCCCTTTCATCGCATTTGCCGTCATTGCGATTATCGGCAACTGTTTAAACCGCTCGTTCTTTCTAATCAATTTGGTCGCTTCGAACCCATCCATTTCGGGCATCTGAATATCCATGAGAACTGCATCGAATTGATCGTGTTCGACAGCTTCCACCCCTTCTATCCCGTTATTCACCACGACCACCTCAATTCCGGCTGATGTCAGAATCTCTAGAGCCACCTGCTGATTTATGTAGTTGTCTTCTACTAAAAGAAGACGGGAACCGCGGACCGCCTCCCGCCCAATGGACTCCCGGGAAATGAGCCCTTCAGAGAAAGCACCTCCTTGTTCTCCGTACGCGAACAGGCTTATAACCGTATCGAAAAGGGACGATTGTTTAATCGGTTTGAGGAGGAAAGCATCGATGAGCCCGCTGCCGACCTCCTCGATCTCTTTGCTGCTCCCGAATGCAGTCATCAGCACGATGGGTGTATCGGCAATAGCCTCTTCACCGCGTATCAATCGTGCAACCGCAATGCCGTCCGGAGCAGGCATCCTCCAGTCTAGTAAAACGATTTTAAACGGGTCTTCCTTCTGCCGAGCGGATAACAGTGCGGGAACGCACTCGCTCCCTTCGGCAATAGCAACAGATTCACAGGAGATCTTCTCGAGCATCTCGGTAATCATCATCCGAGAAGATTCATTGTCATCGACTACCAGCACCTTCGTACCGGCGATATTCTCGGGAACGATGTGCTCTTTTACTTTTGCTTCGGGCTGTCTCTCAAAAACCCCGGCGAAATAAAACGTAGATCCTTTTCCGATTTGGGACTCGGCCCACAGTTCTCCGTCCATCAGCTCAGCAAGGCTTTTACAGATGGCAAGGCCCAATCCTGTGCCGCCGAACTTTCGTGATGTCGAACCGTCGAGCTGGGTAAACGAATCGAAGAGAAAGGGGACTTTCTCCTCCGGAATACCGATACCTGTATCACGGACCACAAAAAGAAGCCGGGCCTGATATTGATTCACATCGAGGACCTTGACCCGGAGTACGATCTCGCCCTGTTCGGTAAATTTGACCGCGTTGGAGAGCAGGTTGGTCAAAATCTGAGAAAGCCGTAGCGGATCTCCGCTTAGTGCTGCGGGCACTTCTTTTTCAGCGGAAACCACCAGTTCTACGTTTTTATCTGCCGCTTTTGAACGAAACATATCACTCAACTGTTCTAAGAGATCAGTCAAGCAAAACTCCGTTTTTTCGACATCGAGCTTTCCGGCTTCGATTTTGGAGAAATCGAGAATATCATTGATAAGTCCGAGCAGCGATTTTGATGAATTATCGATTATATTCAGATACTCCCGCAGTTTCGGACCCGTCTGCTGTTTGAGGGCGAGTTGGGTCATCCCGATAATCGCGTTCATCGGTGTCCGGATTTCGTGGCTCATATTCGCTAAAAACTCACTCTTCGACCTCGTTGCGGCTTCCGCTTCCTCTTTGGCCGTGCGCATTTTTTCTTCGGCATTTTTGCGGTCGGTTATGTCCTGTCCGATCGATATAATCCCCTTCGGATTTCCCCAGGCATCAAAAAGGGCCGCCATTCTGAAATCCGCAATAAACTCTTCCTCCTGTTTGTTCATTGCCTTGAACTCTGTCTCATCCTGAGTACCGTTCTTTATCAGTTTGGTATAGATATTTTTTATTTTTTTCTGCTCGTCGAGCGGAAAAAACTCGAGAAAATTTCGGCCGAGGATAATTTCACTCAATTCGAAACCGAACAGTTCGAGTGCTTTCGGGGAGGCGTACGTGATCGTCCCTTTCACATTGGTAAGAAGAAATCCATAGGGGGATTCATCTATGATTTTTTGGTTGAACTCTTTCGCCTCATCCAACGTTTTTTCGGCAATTTTGATCAGGCTGTTGGATACGGTAAAAATGATGTACGCCATAATGCAGCTCAAGATCAAAAAAACCAGATGAAAATCCGGAAATCCCCTGGTTATAGCGAGTTCCGCCTGTTCGAGGTGATAGGTGAGGATAAAAAAATCGCTTAAAAACACCGCACAGGAAAGTATGATCGCCGTGATTATTTGATATTTCTTCTGAGAGAACAGACTGAAGACTAGCAGTTCAAAAATGAGAATTAGTGTGGTTTCACTCACTGCAGATTCTACGAAGGGGAGCAGTTCCCTCCCCCCGATTTCCGCAAACGCGGGTTTCTGATACAGAATGCCGAAGGTAGTGCTGAGGAAAATGGTGATATAGGTGAGAAAGACAGCATTGACCGCTGCAACGGGCCTGTGTTTCCTGATAAAAATAACGGAAAGAACCATGGCGGCAGGTACTAAAAAATTCGCGGCTATGGGGACAGGACTCTGTTTCCAGTAAAAAAAGGCCTGCAGAATAACAGGAATATAAAAGAAGAAGACAACGATATTGAACAGAAGCAGCGCTTCCATCTTCTTTCGGATGTGAAACGGTTCCGTCTCATAATCACTCAGGAAATATGATTTTATTTTCTTTAACATAGCGGTCCTATCTTTTTGTCATCATATCCGGTCGACCTTATGCAATCAAGGAAATAATTGACCAACCGGGGACATTTCCTGTAGAGTTTTTCTTGGTGCCTCAAACCTTGTTACACAGAGAAGTGTGTATTGAAGGTACTACCTTTGAAGGTTTTACCTTCAAAAAGAGAGCGTAACAAGGTTTGAGGCACTACATAAGAAACAGGAGGAAGGCCATGAGCATACATATCGACGGAAAACGGGGAGATATTGCCGAGACGATCCTCCTACCGGGTGATCCGCTGCGGGCCCAATTCGTTGCGGACACCTATCTCGATAACGCAACCTGCTACACCGCAATAAGGAATGTACTCGGATTTACCGGTACATACCGAGGGAAACCTGTTTCGGTGCAGGGCACAGGCATGGGCGTTCCTTCTATCTCCATTTACGCGCACGAGCTTATCAATGAGTTCGGTGTAAAAAACCTGATACGGATCGGCTCCTGCGGATCGATCCGCAGTGAAATCGGTATTCGGGACATCATTCTGGCAATGACCGCCTCTACCGATTCCCAGACAAATAAACTCCGGTTCGGCGGGAGGGATTTCTCACCGACAGCCTCTTTTACGCTTTTGAAAAAGGCGTATGAACAAGCAGAGCAGAGCGGAATCAAGGTCGCTGTAGGAAACGTCTTTACAACCGACCTCTTCTACCATGATGATCCTGATTACTGGAAATTGTGGGCGGATTATGGCGTATTGGCAATAGAGATGGAGACAACCGCACTCTACACCATCGCCGCGCACTTCAACGCGCGCGCGCTTACCCTTCTCACGGTGAGCGACAACATCTTGACCGGAGAGAAAATAACAGCCGAGGAACGTGAGCAGAGTTTTACAGATATGATCGAATTAGCGCTTTCTTCGCTCGGTCAATGAGAGAATAGCAGGCAGGATAATCAACGTTCCGAGCATCGCCGTCAGCAGAGCAAGGGCGACCAAAATACCGAAAAAGACAATCGGCTGAAAACTGGCAAAGGTCAAAACCAAGAATCCGGCTACGATCGAAAACGATGTAACCACGATGGGTCTGCCGGTATATTTCAGTGCCCGTGCAATGGCGGCGCGTAAATCCTCCGGGAACAGTTCGCGCTGTTTTCTAAATTGGATGAGAAAATGGATGGAGTTGTCCACCCCTACTCCGATGACAACGATCGAAAACATCACCGTTGTCATATCCATGGGAATGCCGGCAACTACCATGAGTATAATATTGAGGGTGATACCGCTCAACAGGGGAATGAGCGCGTAGAAACCGAACCGGAGCCGGCGGAACGCCACGGCGGTAAGTATGAACACGAATAGTATGGAAAGAGCGGTGGCAAGACGCTGGTCATGTTTGATTGTTCTCGACAGGTAGAGGTAACGAAGGGCTTCGCCCCAAATCTCCGATTCGAGATGCTCAGGCAGATTGTCCCGGGCAGCCTCTTCCATCCTCGCGAGAAAATCCTTTAACTGCCTATCACTAATGACGGTTTTCTTCTCGTGATCGTACGCCCAGAGGATAAGGGTCAATCGGGAATAATCTTCGCTTATGAGCATTTTAATCCGCTCATCGGCTTCGGGGGTATCGGACAGAGCGTTGATGTACCGTGCGAGAAGCAGGATCAGCCCCTTCGTTTCCGGGACCTCTTCATTGCCGCGCATCAGTTTATTGAGCTGTTTGATGTACGTAGCTACGGAAAGCACTTTCGTAACATCCTTGTCCGCTAAGATCACCTCCTCGAAATCTGCCACCACCCCGAGATTCTCCGGATCGAGAAAATAATTTTCTTCACCCTCCGGTGCGGTAATGGTGATGTAGAACTCCTGGGTCCCCCCTATTGCCTCGGAAATAAACTTTGTGTCCCGTACCACCTTTTCCCGAGCGGGAAAGTAGGAGATGACATCGGTCTTGTAGGTCAAATATCCGAAACAGATCACCGCGCCGATTACCATCAGAACGGCAAAACCGATAATCCATACCCGCCGGATGATGACAAACGATCCGAGTTTTTCCAGAAGGGTCGCTAAAGGCCCTTCTACTACTCGGCTGCTCTGCTTAGATGTGGGCGCTTTAAAAAAACTGAGAGCAGCAGGGAGAAAGAAGAAAGAGAGGAAAGCACAGGAGAAAATGCCGATACTGGTGACAATACCGAACTCTCTCGTCGGCTCGAGGCTCGTTGCTAAGAGGCTGAACAAACCGATAATCGTCGTCCCGGCTGCGAGTATTACCGTCTTATTTACCGCGAATACCGCCTGCACTACCGACTCTTTCCGCCTCTGAGGCGTATCGAGGGCAGAAGCCTCTTCGAGGTGCGACCCGGTTTCTCTGAAATATTGATTGAGGATGTGTATGGTATAAGAACTACCTAAGGTGAGAACAAGCGGCGGGGTAACAATGCTTACCACGGTAATGGTGTAACCTAAAAGCTCCATAATACCGAGGCACCAAATCGTGCCGAACACCACTACCAAAAAGCTGAGAAAGGAAGCCCGGAGTGCCCGAAAACTCAAATAGTAGATTGCAAGAATTACGGCCACCGCGAGAATGATGAGTTTGGTCATGTCACGGGCTAAGTATTTTTCTACGGCACTTATAAACAGCGGGGTCCCGGTAAGATACACCGTATAGTGCGGTTCGAGCCGTTCCGTAATACGCTCTACCTCTTGATGAAACTCTGAGTGCCCCTCCATCGATACTGTCGGGAAGAATACACAGAGGACTTTACCGTTCTCGGAGACGACAAAACTCTCGGCAAAGGGATCTGTAAGAAGCCGTTTTTTAAATACCTCGAGCTCCTCTTCTGTCGAAGGCGCTTTCTTCTCCGGCGCCATGGGCGTGATCTTGAGCCTGCTTCCCGCTTTGCCGAAGGTAATCATGGTAAACGGATTCATGCTTTCACTGAGCCGGGGGAGTGCCTCCATCTCTTCGATGACCGCATACAGGTCTTTAAGCTTTTCGATGGTAAACGGTTCCTCGCTTTCCACCGCCATGACCACATAATTTACCAGTTTACTCCCTTCGGTGTATTTTTCGATGAGTCTCGTGACCGTTTCGCTTTCCGGAATCAGTTTTTCCACATCCGAGTTGATATTCACTTGAACAGCAAAATACCCGAGGAAGGCTGTTATACCAGCGAGAAGGATGATGACCAATGGCGCGTGCTTTACAGAAAAGCGCAGGAGCTGTTTCAGCGGACTTTCTTGCATACCGGGCAAATCATAGAGGTTGCTCTAAGGAGTGTCAACGCTGCCGGATGAATTGCACCGAGAAAGAAAAGAGGGTAAAATCTCTGACATCGGGAGGTGGAGATTGTGCGAATTTGTGTAATCGGAGCTACCGGATTTCTCGGGGCCAATTTAGCTGTTATGCTTCTCGAGTACGGCTATAGAGTACGCTGCCTGAAACGGCCGAACAGTAGAACGGACCACTTGTCCCCATACCCTGTGGAATGGAAGGATGTCGACATTTCCAGGACGGAAACCCTTGTGGAGGGTTTTGAGGGCTGTCCAGTAGTCTTTAACTGCGCGGGCCGGATTGGATTCCACCGGGTCTCATATGATGATGCATTCCGCATCAACGTATCCGGTGTCGACCATATCATCGAGGCAGCGAAAACAGTCGGAATCGAAAGACTGATTCATTGCTCTACCGCCTCTACCATTGGGTTGAGAGAAGATAGTACACCAGCAGATGAATCCGTCCCGTATAATTGGGAACAATTCGGCCTCGACAATGTGTATTCGCAGACCAAGCGGCAGGGAGAAGAGCGGATATATCAAGCTGTGCAAACCGGCATGAATGCGGTAATTGTCAATCCGTGCTTCATGGTAGGGCCTATCGATCCAAAACCGAGTTCGGGGCAACTGCTCCTCCAGATTGCACGTGGAAAAATGGCCGGATATCCGAGAGGAGCAAATAATTTCGTCGATGTGAGAAGTGTTTGTTTGGGAATGATCCAGGCGTGGAAACGGGGAAAAACAGGTGAGAAGTATCTCTTAGGCGGGGAGAACCTAACTTACAGAGAGTTTTTCTCCCTCGTGGCGGAGAAAGCCGGAGTGAAACCGCCGTCTTTCGGAATTCCTAAAGCTGTTGCTCTTACCGGCGGTTTCTTTGGAAATGTGATATCCGTCATAACCCGGCGAGAGTTTACCATCACCACTCAGTCAATAAAAATCTCGTACGCCGACCACGTGTTCAGCTCGGAGAAGGCAAAAACGGATTTCGGATACCATATCGCTCCCTTAGATAAAGCAGTCGAGGATGCATTGACCTGGTATAGAGAAAATAACAAGGTTTAAAGCCAGCCTTCGCGCCGATACCATTGGAGGCTCTCGTAGAGGCCTTCTTCGAGAGCGAGCGGCTCATCCATACCGTAATGGGAGAAGAACCGGTGCGAAGAACAGATAAAAGGAAGGCTCAAGATCCGGACCCGCTCTGCATTGAGAAACGACGGTTTTTGGGCAAGTCTGGAGAACTTATCTACCAAATCTCCGAAAAGATGAAACACCCGCTGCGGCACTTTCAGCTTTAAGTGGTTGCCGGGAAACATCTCCGCTATCGTTTTTGAGAGTATCTCGTAGTTATAAAACCTGCCGTCGGAGAGATAGTAGAGCGGTTTGTGCCCGTTGCCCAGTTCCATTATGCGGGAGATGTTGTTGGAAAGATCGTTTACATGAATGAGTGAAAACGGGACCCGTTCGAAATCAACAACTAACCGGATTCTTTTTGCGGCCAGTTTCATTAAAATGAGATATTCGGTGGACCCCCCGCCGTATACCGTTGCCAGCCGTAATATGGTTGTCGGTATTTTGTATTCCCGCAGAATTTTTTCAGCTTCCAGCTTTGACTGACCGTAGCTCTCTATCGGTTCCGGATCATCATCTTCTGTAAGAGGCTTGTCGACATCTTTCGCCGGCCCGCCTGCAGCAATAGAGCTGAGAAAGATAAAATTCTTAAGCTCTCCATTGCCGTTAGAGAGCGTGTTCAGCAGGTTGAATGTGCCTTCAGTGTTTACCCGGAAATAATCTTCGGCGTTCATCGCCTTAGTAAGCCCGGCACAGTGAATAACGATTTCCGGCCACCCTGTTATTTTCTTTAACGTACGCGGTTTCGTGATGTCGGCTCTTACAATCTTTACAGGTTTATTGGTTCTCAGGCGCTCACCGGGAAGCAACATTGCTGTTACATCATGGTGCTTGTAAAACTTTTCGACCAAATGACTGCCGATAAATCCGCCGGCGCCGGTAATAAGTACTCGCATGACAACAACTACAATACAAAAAATCTCTTTTTTAGGAAATAGCTCTTATCAATCTTTCCTAAAAAATTTTATTTGAAACTACATCAGAATTCAGTTATTTTTATTTACAATAACCAGCATTCTATATTATTATCGGATTTTGTCAAAAAAATAAAGGAGACAATTCACATGTTCTCTCATAGATCGAAAACTTTTGCAACCACTTTACTGAAAGCTCTGTTATTTATATTTATCGCTTTTGTTCTTTTCTCATGTATGGTCGAACAAAAAGCGCTGATTCGCTCCGACGGCTCCGGGTCCGTTGATTTTACTTTTAGAATGGAAGATTATTTTCTCGATACGGTACTCGAAATGGCGGACCTCGCCGAAGAAAGCCCCACTCTAGACGAGGGCGAAATTTTCGATATCCCCCAAATCAAAAAGGATTTCGAAGAAAATCCGGCTATAAAACTGGAATCGATCTCTTCCCCCCAGCCTTCTGAACTCAAAGGTACAATCACATTCAAAGATGTAGAAAAGGTGTTAAAGCAGGAAGAGCAGTTAGCTGAATCGGATGCAATCACCTTCAGCAGGGAAGGGGCGACAAACACTATGACGCTTCACCTCACACGCGAGAATTTCTCCCAGATTGCCGGTCTTTTTCCTATACTCGAAAACCCCTTCTTCCAAATGTTCGGTCCTGAAGAAAACGCCGACACCACCGAAGAGGAATACCTCGAAATGATTGCCTTTGCTTTCGGTGAAGAAGGTGCTCGAGGAGTACAAAACTCCACCATTACGCTCATCGTTACCGTTGACGGTACTATTGTATCTCAGTCCGGCGGCTCCCTAAACGGTAAGCAGGTTGTCTTTGATATTCCCTTAATAAGGCTCCTCCTTCTCGATAAACCGCTGACCTACTCTATTTCGTTTAATTAGAGGCGGCGGCCTAAAAACTGTAACAAGGTTTGTGACACAAAGAGTTGACAAATTTCCAATAATAGTTTATAAATACTTAAACTACTTAATTATTTGTTAGGATATGAAGTCTGAGATGCGCATCCGCTTCGGTGAAAAATTAAGAACGGTGCGGGAACGGAAGGGAATCACACTCAAACAGGTAGCCGCGAAGGTCAATGTAAGCGAAAGCCTGATATCCCAAATCGAGAGAAACAGGGTTTCTCCTTCGGTGGATACCCTTATTGCCATTGCCGACGCACTCGATATCGACCTCGATTATCTTTTCAAGGACTTCAAGAAAAACAAAAAGGCAACAATAGTAAAAAAAGAAAACCGTTTTACTTTTTATATCAAGCAGGTAATCTACCGCCAGCTCTCTGTCATTCAGGACCCGATGGATGAATACAGCATAGAGGCTCTCCTGCTCGAAATTCCCCCGGGTGCAAGCACTGAAAACCGGGATTACGGCCACCCGGGAAAGGAGCTCGGGATAATCCTAGAAGGGGAAGCACTCTTTACCTACGGAAACGAAGTGTACGACTTAGCGGAAGGAGACAGCATTAACTTTGCTTCAGATATACCCCACACACTGACGAACAGCGGAAAAGAGAAGCTTGTAGCATTGTGGGTGGTTACCCCTCCCCGATTGTTCGGCAAGACCTCATTTACCGGAGAATAACGATCGGCCGAAGCGGGGACAACGTGTGCGAGGGCCGCGTGTACAAATATAACGAGCGAGGAGCTTTATGGGAAAGACATACACACAGAAAGTATTCGAAGACCACGTAGTGGACAATCCGTACAAAGAAACCTATGTATTGCGGATGGACATGGTATTTTGCCATGAAATCACCACTCCGATCGCCATTAATGATCTCGTTGCACGGGGTAAAGACCGGGTGTTTGATCCTGAAAAGATAAAAGCGGTCATCGACCATGTTACCCCCGCAAAAGATTCTAAAACAGCAATGCAGGGGAAAATCCTTCGAGAATGGGCCCGCCGTCACGATATAGCGGGGTTTTATGACATCGGGTGCAATGGCGTGTGTCATGCCTTGTTTCCGGAAAAGGGTTTTGTCAGGCCGGGGTACACTGTCGTTATGGGAGATTCACATACCTGTACTCACGGCGCTTTCGGCGCGTTTGCAGCCGGGGTCGGGTCTACCGATCTCGAAGTGAGTATCCTCAAAGGGGTTTGTGCCTTCAAGTACCCAGATACGATGAAAGTAACCATCACGGGGAGCCTTAAGCCTGGGGTGTTTGCAAAAGATATCATTCTCTCGATTATCGGGAAGATCGGGGTAAACGGGGCGACCAATAAAGTAATCGAGTTTACAGGCCCGGTCGTAGACGGCCTGTCCATGGAAAGCAGAATGACGCTCTGCAACATGGCCGTGGAGGCGGGAGGGACCTCGGGAGTCTGCCTCCCTGATGAAACCACGGTCGAATATCTCTGGCCCTTTATCAAGGATGAGTATGCGGACAAAAAAGCTGCCCTCGAGAGGTACACGAACTATTTTCCCGATCATGATGCCGAGTACGCCGAAGAAATAGAGCTCGATGTTACAGGCCTCGAGCCGGTTACCACCTTTGATTACAAACCGGACCAGGTAAAACCGGTCCGCGAGATGGAAGGAACACCGGTCGACCAGATATATATCGGTTCCTGCACCAACGGACGGTTCGAAGACCTCGAGATTGCGGCCCGCATACTCGAAGGGAAGAGGTTACATCCGAATGTACGGGGCATCGTCTCACCCGCCACTCCGGATATCTATAAGCAAGCTCTGAAAGCCGGCATTATCAATACGTTTATGGAAGCAGGATTCTGTGTTACCAATCCCACCTGCGGTGCCTGCCTCGGTATGAGCAACGGGGTGCTCGCCGAAGGGGAAGTGTGTGCATCGACTACGAACAGAAACTTCTACGGACGGATGGGAAAGGGGGGGATGGTCCATCTGATGAGTCCCGCTACAGCCGCCGCTACCGCGGTGGCCGGCCATATTACCAATTCAGATCTGTATAAAGGATAATTGAGGGAGGAATATCATGAAAACATTCGGAGGGAACGTTCTGTTTTTGGACCGTTGTGATATCAATACGGACGAAATCATACCGGCACGCTATCTTACCGAAATTTCAAAAGAAGCATTAAAACCGCATCTCTTAGAAGATCTCTCCCTCGAAGGGTTCGACCCGGATAGAGATATCCCCGGTAAACAGGTTGTCGTTACCCGGGACAATTTCGGCTGCGGGTCTTCCCGGGAACATGCACCCTGGGCCCTCGAGGCAAACGGTATGTATACCGTCATCGCCCCGAGCTTTGCCAGAATCTTTCGGCAAAACATGTACAACTGTGGGATGCTCGCTCTCGAGCTGCCTGAAGAGAAGATCGACGAGCTGTTCTCCGCTTTCGCTTCGACAAAGACGGATATTGACGCGGATATCGATATCGAACAGAAGGAGCTCCGCTTCTCCCACGGTTCAAAATCCGTGACCGTCTCCTTTCATCTCGAAGGGTTCGACCTCGCCTTGATCGAGGCGGGCGGATGGGTCGAATACGCGGACAAGCACTATTAAAGGGGGTGGCGTTATGCCGCAAATTGATCTGCCGCTAAAGGAATTGAGAAAGTACAGGGGGATGAATCCCTGCCCCCCGGATTTTGACCGATTCTGGGATGCGGCTGTGGAAGAGGTGTACTCCATCGACCCTGAACCGGAGTTTACTCCTTCGGATTTCAGCACCGACTACGCCCGCTGTTTTGATCTCACCTTCACCGGGGTCGGTAATGTGAGAATCCACGTCCGCTACTTAAAACCACTTGCGGCTCCCCGAGAGGGGAGCAAACCGGATAGCTCACCTGAGAGCTCACCGGATAGCTCTCCCGCTGTTCTCCAATTTCACGGATACACGATCAACGCGGGAGACTGGTTCGACAAACTGCCTTTCGCGGCAGCAGGATTCCATGTCTTTGCTATGGACTGCAGAGGGCAGGGAGGACGTTCCGAGGCATCGCCGGGACTGCTCGACTCGACATTACGGGGCCACATCATCAAAGGGCTGGAAGACGGCCCCGAGCATCTCTCCTACCGGCACATTTTTCTCGATACCGTGCAGCTCGCACGGGTTGCGGCTGCTACTGAGGGAGTGGATGCCGGGCGGATGGGTGCCATGGGAGGCTCACAGGGCGGTGCGCTGACCCTGGCCTGCGGCGCGCTCTACCCCGCAATAAAGAGAATCGTTCCTATGTATCCGTTTCTCTGTGATTACAAGCGGGTCTGGGACCTCGACCTCGGGAAGCAGGCGTATGAGGAGATGGTCCAATTCTTCAAACGGTTCGACCCCGAGCATAAACGGGAAGATGAGATTTTTACAACACTCGGGTATATCGATGTCCAGTTTCTCGCTCCGAGAATTCAGGCCGAAGTTCTGATGTGTACCAATCTTATGGATGAGATCTGTCCCCCGTCAACACAGTTTGCAGCGTACAACAAAATTCCGGGCACGAAAGCGATGAAGATCTATCCCGATTACGCGCACGAGAGGCCCCCCGAGTTTATGGACCACGCCTTCCGTTTTTTGACGGGGCTGCGGGAGTAAATCGCTGCTCGTACGTTCAACCTAAGAAATCGAATGTGAGACCGCAGTGCAGCGTAATGCCGAATGGGATTGCATCATCGTTAAAATCAAAGGTAGCAGTGTGCAGTTCCGGCCAATCCTCTCCCAATCCGAGGTGGAGCATTGCCCCCGGAATTTTGTCAAGATAATAGGCAAAATCCTCCCCGCCCATGGTACGGGGGCTGTCTTCTATCCAGGAGCCGCTGCCGACATACTTTTTCGTAACTGACCGCGCAAAATCCACCATAGTCCCATCATTTATCAGGGGAATATACCCCGGTTCGTAATCGAAGCGGTACAAAGCGCGCATGCCGCGGCACACTCCCTCTATTACCTCTTCCATTCTTTGGGGGAGGGTTTCGATATAGCGGGGATCGAAATACCTCGTCGTCCCTTTCAATTCAACCCGTTCAGGGATGACATTGTCCGCTTCTCCGCCGTGGATCATGCACAGAGAAACCACTACCGGCTCGAGAGGATCAACCTCCCGAGAGACGATCGTCTGGAGGGCCTGTACCACCTGGGCACTGACTGCAATCGGGTCTACGCAGCGGTTCGGCCGTGCCCCGTGTCCGCCCCGGCCTATTATCTCGATGGAAAATCGATCCGCCGCGGCCATCATCGGCCCGGAAACCGAACAAACCGACCCGAGAGGACGGCCCGGCCACCCGTGGAGGGCAAACACTGCATCCGGGACCGGCTCACGCTCTAATAGCCCCTTCTCCACGAGTATTTTTCCCCCGCCCGCCCGCTCTTCCGCAGGCTGAAATACCAGCTCGACCGTCCCCGGCACTGCTTCCCGGAGTTCTTGGAGCACGAGCGCCGCCCCTAAAAGCATCACGATGTGGCCGTCATGGCCGCAGCTGTGAGCAAAACCGGGCCGCTGAGATGCCCACCGGCTTGTGCCGGTCTCGGTAATGGGAAGTCCGTCGATATCGGCCCGAAGCAATATTGTCCGTTTACCTGAACCCCGGATATATGCAATCGTATCAGTACCGATTATCGGCTCCGCTGTTTCAATACCGGCGGCCTCGAGCCTGGACCGTATCAGTGCGGCAGTATCATACTCGTTGAGTTGAATTTCAGGATTTCGGTGAAGCCGATGACGCAGTTCGATCAATTCGGGCAGTATTTTTTCAACACGCTCATCTATTTTCTCTTTTATGGTCTTGTTCATCTCTATTCTCCGGCATCCGGTCCGACCACCTCTGCAATCCGGCGCCAGAACTCCTCCTCATCGATATTTCCTTTGAGAAAGCGGGCGATAGTCGCCCGTATCGGTTCGGGGAACTCTCTCCAGTACTTCTCCTGCCAATCGGGGATCTCATTTCCCAATTCGGCCTGTTCGGTGGCCGACATTGTTCCGAGACTGTAGCTCAAAAACTGTTTGATCATAGTCATGAGAGCATCTTTGGGGAGATTGCTCTTTTCGGAGCGGGGCTCCCCCTTGCCCGGTTCAGGCACCCATGCCTTGAGAAGCTCCTCGAGATCGTCGTCACTTATTTCCGGGGCCTGCTGTTTTATTTTTTCAGCAACAAACCCGCGCACCATGGTGCGGATCTGATCGATCGAGCCTCCGATATCCTCCGTAACCTGGGAGCTCACACTGCGGGCCAGTTTCTTCGGGTTCATTTTATCGAGGCCGTGGGCTGCATCCTCCAACCGTCGCTTGATAGCGGAAATGATTATTTCCACTTCCGGGTCGGTAGCTTCGTTTAGTATATAATCGACTATTTCATAGACTCGGTTGGCCATGCCGGCGGAAATCTCCTTGGAATCAGTATAGTAACCGCTTCCTTCGCCTGTCAATGTCGGCCCTTTTTAAAAGGCATTCATCCGATACCGCCGTTCTACAAAATAGAGAATGAGAAGTGCCAGGCATGCCGCACAGGCAAGGAAAAAGGCAAGCGGCCATACCATCCGTACCGGGTTATACTCCATAAAAGCCCCCAATAGAGGCGGGGCGGTAAAGTAACCACACTCGATTACCAGAGGAAGCACCGCATTGAATCTTCCCCGGTGTGAAATCGGGGTGTGATTGGCAATGTACACCTCTATGTTAGTGGCAAACAAGATCTCTCCCACCGTCCAAATCACAGCGGATACGACCAGCATCACTATGGTGTGTACAAAATAGAGCATGCCGAAACCGACTGCATAGAGCAAAGCGGCCAATGAAACATTGAGAATCGGTTTCCACTGTTTGGTCAATGCAATAATCACCGGTGTAAGAAACACAACCACCAGCGCGTTCGTGGTCATGAGCGAACCAAAGATAACCGGCCCTCTGTCTGCAAAGGTCTCTATCGAGAAGAGAGGGAGAGAAAAACTCATATTGGCATAAACGAAGGTAACGGCCGGAAGAATAAGGGTAAACGCCAATAAAAACGGCCTCTTAAACAAGGCAGTAAAAAGCGAACCTGCTTCCGCTTTCTCGCCGTCCTCGATGCCTGCGGGGCCTCCGCTTTTCCCGTCCCCTTCAGTTTCCAGCGATGCTGTCACGGTTTTTGATGAAGGGAGGGTCTCGGGGACAAAAGCGATGATGGCGAGAACCGCCAGAATGGTCGTGGTTGCATCGCCCCAGAAGAGAAGGGGTGTATAATGGGTGTAGAGAAAACCGGCAATGAGAGGTCCCACTGCAAATCCGAGATTATGCCCCAGGTAGAGCAGTGAAAATGAAGCCTGCCGGTTCTCCGGTACGGTGAGATCGGTTGCCATTGCCTGGTAGCAGGGATGGGAAAATCCGTGAAAGAAATCCGCGAGGATTATCAATACCGGTATGGCCATTGACTCTCCCAAGAAGCCGCACGGAATGAAACAGGCTGCAGCGAGAAGCTGCGCTGTAACCAGGACTTTTTTCCTGCCGATCTGATCGGCGAGCTTTCCCCCGATCAAGGAACCTGGAATAAAACTCAGCCCGGAAAGAGTAATGAGCAGTCCGGCCAGGCCCTCGGCCATACCCAGCCGCTGGGTGAGAAACATGGTGAGGAACGGGTAGACAAAGCTCCCTACACTGTTGACGATATGGGCACCGAAGAGAACATAAATACTTCGGGAGAGCCCTTTATAGAGCGAAAAAACTCGGGTAATCGGGTTTTCCATGAAGCTATTCTTTACTCCTCTCTGACAGCGTCAGACGTTGACACGATCAGACTCTGATCTTATCCGACTTCTCAAAGGCGGGACAATGCATGCCGGTAGCCCGGAACACCTCCTGGCTGGGCAGATATTTTGATTTAATACCGAAAACAGAGCAGCCGCGCGGATACTTCGGGTCCCATGATACGGAGAAATGTACACATTTAAGACAATCAGGGGCTCTCCGGCGGGAGGCATGAGCGGAACTCTTTTCTGCCTTACTCATGCCCCTATCATACCGAAGCAAGGGAGGAAAATAAAGTTATTTTCCCATAATAGTTTTTATAATAAATAATTCGAGATCTTCGTAGTTTCTCGAAGAACGGTACTCTTCCAGTTTTCTTGTATCGAGCGATTTGACAATGTCGAGAAGGAGGAGAAATATCTCCTTGCTGTTGGCAAGATGCCGGGTAGCTTCACCTGCTTTCTGGGTCCGAATCGCTTTGATATCGAGACCAACGAACTCGCCGTTTGCACCGAAGTCATTCTCGTAGAGAACGAGGACCTGATCGAATGCACGTTTGAGATTTATCGCACCGAAAACCCTGTCCTCATCAAACTTCAAACCATTCTGATCGTTGAGATGCACACTCCACAATTTGTCGTGGTAGATAGCGAACGCCATTTCGATGGCCGGATCGAGCCCGGCAAGAATGGCATGGGCGCTTTCTATCAGTGTACCTACCCGGTCAGGGTCTACTGTTTTGTACGCAAGTGAGAGAAAATGGCCGGTTGTCGGTACATAGGCATGGTCCATGGGTTCATTCGGTTTCATCTCGCCCAATATTTTTATCCCTTTATCATATTCGAGCATGGTATTGAGCGCGTGTACAAACCGTTGGGAACTCAACCGATGGTCTTTGGATTCGTTTACATAGATCCCTTCACGTGCGGGCCAGAGAACGATTTTCTTCGTCCCCAGTTCATTTGCAATGTCAATTGCCTTCTTCGACCTCTCCAGAGCGTATTCCCGCGCCTTCGGATCATTTGCCGTATACCCCCCGTCCGCGGTGAGGGGATGCTCCCAGAGACGCGGTGCGACAAACTCGGCAACCAGTCCCTCATTATCGAGGACTTTTTTCATCTCTTTCGCCTCTTTGATCATTTGATCGTGAGAGACATCGACATCAGAAACAGCATCGTCATCGTGAAACTGGACACCTTCAAAACCGAGTTTTTTATATACAGCCAGTTTTTCTGAAAACGGTACGGACTCTCTGACATCAGGGCCGAACACATCGGCACCTTCATGAATGTTCCACGGTCCAAAAGAAAATCGAAACTGTGCTTTGCTTCCCATAGTACTCTCCTTACAATAATATATACTGTAATAGTATGCTACTAAAACCTTTTATGTCAAGAAAATCGAGTGCCCCCGGGCGCCCCGATTTTCAGTTATTGACAAGCAGAGTCATTGAGTTATCATGGGAACCACATCGAACAGTAAAAAGAACGGAAAAGGAACTGAACAATGGAACATAACACATTACACGCAACAATCGGAGTCGCCTCACTTTCCAGTCCTCTCGAAGTAGGGGCCGACAGGGCACCGAAAGGAGCAGCAGAGATATCCGCCACGCTCGGGCAAACCGGGTTTACGATACACAATGTGGGTGTCGTGGACTCCCCGGAGAGGGCAACAGAGGCGGGACTGAAAGCGGCGGAACTGCACTGCGACGCAGTCGTCTTCGTTCCCGCCTGCTGGTACGAAGACTATCTGGTAATGGATTTTTTAGAAGAGTGCCCTGTTCCGGTCTTGCTCTGGCCCCTTCCCGGCATGGAAACCGGGGCTCTCTGCGGTGCACAGCAGCAGACTAGTTTCTTGAAACGGGTCTCACACCCATACGAAGGAGTATTCGGCGGGCCTGATGATCCAAAGGCTTTTGAGAAGGCGGAACGATTTCTCAAAGCGGTTGCACTGCGCAGGCATCTCCGGCGGGCGAAAATCGGGTTTGCCGGACACAGGGTCCACGGTATGACCGACACCGTGGCCGACGAACATCTGCTCAAAAAAGAGATCGGCCCGCGTCTTATCTATCTCGATATGCCGGTGCTGATGGAAGAGGCTGAAAAGATGGCGGACAGTGAGGTTGCGTCTGCCTGGGATGAAGTCGAAAAGAAAGCCGGAAAGTCCGAAGTGAAACAGGAAGACGGACTCTACACGATGAAAGTGCTGCGTGTACTGGAGAAAATGATCGATGAACACCGGCTCAATGCTCTAACAGTGGGCTGTTACCCCTATTTTATGGGAAGGCCGTGTCTCCCGGCCTCGCTTCTAGCCGACCGGGGGATTCCTCTCGGGTGTGAAGGGGATGTAAACGGCGCTGTCGCCCAGCTGGTCCTCACCCTTCTTACCGGAGAACCGACCCACAACACGGATTGGCTCGATCCGATACGTGATTCTTCAGGGGAGGACACCATCGTAATGACCCACTGCGGATCGAACTCTTTTTCTTTGGCCGAAAACCCGGAAGAAATTACGCTTGCTCCGGTGCGGCTTATGGACCAGGGCGTGTGCGTCCTGTATACGGCAAAACCGGGTCCGGTGACTCTTCTAAATCTCATGTCCGGGCCTCAGGGATACACCCTGGCCGTTTTGGAAGGAGAGGCAGTAAGCACTGAGATGGTATTCCCCGGAGATCCGGTACGGGTCAAGTTCGAAACCCCGATAGATGATCTTCTCGACTGGATCTTCCAAAACGGCGTGGGACACCACTGGATGGTCGGCTACGGTCATGTCGGTGCTGTTTTAAAAGAGTGGGCCCGGATCATCGGCAGGGAGGACATTATAATCAGCCCGTAATAGGGCCGAGAGTGGTCAGCCTCCGAGCAGGGCGGGTAGGTTTACATACCGGAAAAGGGGAGCGGCCAACAGAGATACCACCGCAATAATTTTTATCAGGATATCGAGGGCCGGTCCTACCGTATCTTTGAGAGGATCGCCGACAGTGTCTCCGATCACTGCCGCAGCATGGGCCGGCGACCCTTTTCCTCCGTATCTTCCCTTTTCGATGAACTTCTTACCGTTGTCCCAGGACCCGCCGGAGTTTACGCTGAAAAGGGAGAGCATAACCCCGCTCAGCACCGCTCCCACAATCATCCCCGATATAAAATCCGGACCGAGGAGAAACCCGAGGACGAGGGGAGAGAGCAGACCGAGGAGGACAGGTCCGTTCATGTCCTTTACCGCACTGAGCGACGATATTTCGATACACTGCTGATAATCCGGCTTTCCTTCACCCCGCAGTATCGTTGGATCGATTTTCAACTGCCGCCTCACCTCGGTTACCATACGCCGGGCAGCATTAGAAACCGCTTCTATAAGGATGCCGGAGAAGAAAAACGGCAGGGACGCACCGATGAGAGTCCCCACGAGAACGGGAGGCTCAAATATGTCGAGAGAGAAAACGATCGCCTGCGGGTCTGCTAAGTCCATCTGATTGTAGAGAAAAGCGGAGAAAAGAGACAAGGTTGCAAGCGCGGCACTCCCGATCGCGTACCCTTTCCCGATAGCGTCGGTCGTATTACCCACGCTGTCCAGCGTATCGGTAATCTCCCGCACCCGGTCATCCAAATCCGCCATCTCTCCGATGCCGCCCGCGTTATCTATAATGGGTCCGAACGTATCTACAGAAATCGTGGAGGCGACGAAACCGATCATACCCGTGGCGGCAAGTGCAATGCCGTATACACCGGCAATGACATCGGTCAAAAAAACAATAATTCCGAGAACCACAACCGGCAGCAGGACCGACCGCATACCGGAAGATAATCCTTGTATAATGGTAAGGGCTGCTCCTTCCCGGGAAGCCTCCGCTGTCTTTTGGGTGGGAGAAAAATCATAACTGGTTACTTTTTCGGAAAGCCGGCCGATGATGATACCGCCGAGAACCCCCGACGTTGTACAGAGCCAGGGTGAGATAACCCCCCATCGAAACCCCACCACGGAACAGTCGATATCATGATAAATGATTAAAGCGATAACGGCCGAACCTGCAATAACCACTGCAGCAGCTATTTTGGTTGAATTCATGAGTTCGCGAAAGGGGGACTTCTTGAGTTTTTTTACAGAGAGAAAGAGTATGCCTACAAAGGAGGCAAACAGCCCCATACCGGCGAAAGAAATCGGATAAAGAAACAGCCCCATAAGATGCTGCCGGGTAATCTCATCTCCGACACCCATAGCGGAGAAACACATATAAGATGCGAGCACGATGCTCGAAATGAGGGCTGCTACATAGCTTTCCAAAACATCGGATGCGAACCCCGCGACATCACCCACAGCATCGCCGACATTGTCCGCCACTGTTGCCGGATTTCTCGGGTCATCTTCCGGTATTCCCGCCTCTGCCTTGCCGACCAAATCGGCCCCGATATCAGCGGCTTTTGTATAAATCCCCCCTCCTACTCTGTTAAACAGCGCAATTACCGAACAACCCAACGCGTACCCGATAACGGTCATGGTAAACGGCAAAAAAGAGATGCCGATCCAATTAGTATTGGCCGTGAGTGCACCGTGGGAAAATTGACCCAAGACCCGGCCGAAGAGAACATAGACCACACTCAATCCGAGAAGAGCAAAACCCCCGACACTGAGCCCGATCACACTCCCGCCGCGAAACGCGCTTTTCATGGTCTCTTCCACGCTGTTAGTCGTTCGTGCTACATTGGCTGTACGGACGTTTGCAAGGGTAGCAACACGCAGGCCGATCGATCCCGCGACAATACTCATCCCCACCCCGAGCAGAAATGCGGCCCCGGTAGTCCAGGAGATAACAGCAATGAGAAGGACTGCAATGATCAGCACGGTTGTAACAATTTTCTTGAGCTCATAGCGGAGAAAAGCCGAAGCCCCCTCCTCGATGGCCAGGGCTACCTCCTGCATCAATTCCGTACCCGGGTCCTGGGCCTTGAGCCTGCCGAGAAGAACCAGGGCCGAAATCAACGCACAGAGAATGGCGCTACCGATAAATAGTATCATCTCTTTCTCCTTATCCGTATCGTACCAAGGGCGGTCTATCCTTTCAACATGACCACAACATGACCGCGGATTGTTGCATTTCGAATAGATTATGGTTATCCTATTGTTAGATGAGCATTTATTATTACTTTACCGTATACCCGATGGAAGCTCTCATCGCTTCCGGACTGGAGCCGAAACAGTTCGGCTCGTACATGGCAACAGGTTCGAAAAAGGGTTCCGCGGAAAAGGTTGTCTATATCGAGGTGGAGCAGCACAGTAATTCCTACTTTGACTGGGAATACGCGCGGAGGCGGTGCAAACCCCGTCCCGACGGCAGACCGAAAGCCTCCGTCTATCTCTCGGTATACAGAGTGCTCGAGCATCTCCGTCTCGAGGCCCTCAAGTCCTGTTACCTGACAACCCAGGACGGCAGGACTTTGGAACTGCCCAGAGCGGACCAAACGGCAGAGGTAGACAAAACGGATTATTATATTTATAAGGAGCTATGCCCGCTTTTACCGGTAGTGGTAAGCAATTTAAATCCTCTGGATTTTCCGGCTTCCCTCACCTCGCCGGAGACAAAAACCTGGGTGCCTCGGATTGTCTACGCTGATTTAAAAACGGTCGACCTCGACGATCCTGAAAATACCGGCCATACGGGCGGGATGTTCAGCAGGAAACTCGACCATCTCAAAGTGTGTTTGGAGGAATTGTCACAGAAACCGGGAAAAAGCAACAAGATCTTCGAACGGTCACATGTAGAATCGTTCTCCTATCAAATTATCAATAGAGGAATTTATCTAAGTGACGGAACCAGCGTAATCCATTATCCTATGATTTCTGAAAAACAGCTGCGAGAGCAGCATCGGGATTGGGCTAAATCCGCAATGATTATCTAATAAAATCGAATGACATTGAAAACAGAAAAACTCAAAGCGTTTCTCATTACTCTCTACTACCCGGGTGTCCCCATTGCCGACGTAAGACCTCACCTGCGGGAACTTGCAGGCCTCTGCGGGACCAGCGGCCTTGATGTGTGCGGTGAACAAATCATCAAAATGAGAAATCCGCACCCTAAATACCTGGTCGGATCAGGCAAAGCTGCAGAAATCGTCGAATCAGCGGCGGAAGCGGATATAATTATTTTTGATGATGAAATCTCGCCCGCCCAGCAGAGGAACTGGGAAAAACTTTCCAAAAAGACCGTTATAGACAGACAGGAGCTGATTCTCGAGATCTTCTCGGACCATGCCCATACCCGTGAATCCGCCCTCCAGGTAGAACTTGCAACGCTTCAGTATTCCCTGCCCCGCTTGAAGCGGGCCTGGACCCACCTCTCCCGGCAAAGGGGCGGTATGCGCGGCACCCGGGGCGAAGGTGAGACCCAATTGGAGATGGACAGACGTCAGGTTCTCCAGCGGATAGCAAAAATAAAACAGGACCTCGAGAAAGTGGTGTCCAACCGCGGTGTTCAGAGAAAACAGCGCAGCTCGGTGCCGGTGCCTACAGGATCTTTCGTGGGATACACCAATGCCGGCAAATCCTCACTGTTAAATACGCTTACAGGCTCTTCGGTGATGGTACAAAACAAGTTGTTCGCGACGCTGGACCCGACAACGAGAAGAATCACTCTGCCTTCCGGGACTGATGTACTTCTCACGGACACCGTCGGTTTTATCAGAAAACTTCCCCACAGCCTTGTCGATGCATTTAAATCCACCCTCGAGGAGACGGTGTTTGCCGATTTTCTCATTCATGTTCTCGATTGTAGGGCGGCAGAGATCGATGAACATGTAAAGACGACGAGAGATGTACTCAAAGAACTGCAGATTTCAGGAAAACCGATTATTACCGTATTCAATAAAATCGACGCGATAAAGGACCCCGACGAGCTGCAGCTGTTATCAGTCCGCTATCCCGATGCGTTCTTTGTTTCAGCCCGCACCGGGGAGGGGATGGAAAAACTAAAAAATGCGATCACATCGGCCGCATCACTTAATATGGCCCAAGCCTGTTTTTCTTTCCCCTACAGCCGTTACGATCTGATCACCTATCTCTACCGCACCGGCAGGGTATTAGGGGAAAAATATATCGATCACCATATCGAACTCACCGCTGAAGTAAGTGAGAAGACAAAACAGATTCTCAAACCCTACATCGTAGAAATATGAAAAAAGCGCGAACAATCAGATCTCTTTTTCTAACAAATTTTCTTCTCTTTTCCATTATTCCGCTGCTGCTGTTCGGTATAGCAGCCTTGTGGGGTGTAACAACCCAGTTTACCCATGAAATAACTAAGCGGAATTTCCTGCTTGCGAAAACGGTAACGGCCCAAATCGAGCGGGTCACGGAGACCGCGGAACAAGTCCTCCATCACGTTGCTGAAGTCATCACAGAAACCCGGATGATAGAAGAGGAAAATATAAACGCCTACTTACACGAAGTGACCTCCAACAGCAGGACGATTTCCGCCATTTCGGTCTTAGACCGTAACGGTGTCGTCCTCTACCATGCACCACACAACGATGATCTAGTCGGACATGATCTCTCGGACCGCACTTTTATAGAAAAGACAGAGAGCAAAGGGCCGGTTTGGTCGTCTTCATTCATATCGAGCCGAACAGGTACTCCTACAGTCGCCTTTTCCTTTACGGTAGATCCGTATATCTTTGTGGGATATACGGACCTCGATTTTATAAACACAATCACCGACAATATACGGCTCGAAAAAACAGGATATGTGTTTGTAACGGACAAGAACGGGACGTTCATTGCCCACCGTAACCGGGATTTTGTTCACAACCAGCGAAATCTGTATTCCCGGCTTCCCGAGCTCTTAGAGCAGAGAGAAGCGGAGAAAACAGTGACCCGCCGCCGGGGGGGAGTACCTCTTATTACCAGTGTAGTGACCTCGGAGAAAACGGGGTGGATGGTTGGCATTACCCAGGACCGCAAAGAGGCCTACGCCACGATAATGTTCCTCATTATGATTTTGAGTATTGCCGTTCTCGCGAGCGCTTTTTTTGCAGTGATAACGGCAATCGTAAACCAGAGACGTCTCTTTTCACCAATAACGAGCCTCATAGAAACGACAACAAAAATTGCCGAGGGGGACTACCGGTCGGAAAAAATCGGGCTGGAAGCCTCGCGCCCTCCATTGGACCGGATCGCGGAGACGGAGGCACTCAGCAGTGCGATCAGATCAATGTGCCGGGCGATAAAACAGCGGGAAGAAAAGCTGCACCAAAGTGAAGAAAAATATCGAGACCTGGTACAGAATGCAAACAGCATCATGATCAGGTGGGACACTAACCACTGCTACACATTTTTTAACGAATACGCGGAATGGTTTTTTGGCTACTCCCAGGATGAGGTGCTGGGGAAATCACTCGTGGGGATTACTGTCCCGGAAACTTCCTCTGCCGGAGAAGACCTCGAGGCAATGCTCGAAGATATCGTTGCTCACCCCGAACGATATTATTCCAATGAGAATGAGGTGCTGAAACGGGACGGAACAACGGGCTGGATGCAGTGGTCGAATAAACCGATCTACGATGATGAGGGTAATCTTGTGGAGATCCTTTCTATCGGAACGGACCGTACGGAATACAGGAAAAAAGAAGAGCAGATTGCCGCTTCACTGAAGGAAAAAGAGACCCTCCTCAAAGAAATACATCACCGCGTGAAAAACAATATGCAGGTAATCTCGAGCCTCTTGAATCTGCAGGCGGCACGCGTTGCACACTCGGCCGATTTCGAGCTGTTCAGAGAGAGTCAAATGAGGGTCCAAACCATGGCCCTGATCCACGAGCAGCTGTATCAGTCCAAACAGTTGTCAAATATTGATTTTGGTGAATATATTCGGGATTTAGTCGGTTTTCTCTCCGATTCGTATAACATTACCGAGAGAGAGATTACTTTCTCTATTACCACCAATACGGTCCATTTCAGTATCGAAAAAGCGATACCGTGCGCTTTGATCATCAATGAGCTGGTATCGAACTCAATAAAACACGCATTCCCCGACATGAGTACGGACGGACGGCCGCCGCAGGAGCGTGTTATATCGATAGATCTTTTACACCGCAACGGGCAGTACGTATTAAAGATCGAGGACAACGGAGTCGGGCTGCCCGAAGAGCTCGATATAGACGCGGTAGAAAGTATGGGTTTTCAACTGGTAACAACCCTCGCGGGACAGCTCGAGGGGAATCTAACGGTACAGAACAGCCCGAGCGCCGGCTTTGAACTCACGTTCTCAGAATAGCTCCGCTCCTATTGACACACCTCCGAGACCTGTGGAACTATCAACACCGAAGATGGCCGGGCCTACATACGACAAAATATTTATCAAAAACCTCACTACAAAATGCGTCATCGGCATCCACGAAGAGGAACGAGAGCAGAAACAGCCGGTTATCATCAACATCGTGCTTTTTGCCGACCTCATACGCGCGTGCCGGTATGATGATATCGAAGATACAATCGATTACGACGTCATAGAAACGGAGATTCTCGAGCTGGCAGCACAAGAGACGTTCCTTTTGGTAGAGCGGCTGGCCGAATTGATAGCCGAACTGTGCCTGAAAAATCCGAAGATCGTGCGGGCGGAGGTTACGGTAGAAAAACCGGAGGCGTTATCTCATGCTGATTCGGCGGGTGTAACGATAGTGCGGTCAAAAATACGGCGGTAGCATGGATTCGCCGGCCTACTTGACGTAGAACTGCAGCAGCTGGACAAAATAGTAGATCTGCTTATATACAGCCGACATCTTCTGTTTGATGTCCCCCTCGATGGCGGAGTCCAGTTCCTTCCAGTTGGTTATCAATTCCGGGTTCTTCTTCGAACAGTCATCAATGGCAAGTTTCAAGTTTTTGGCGACAGTAATCAAGTTTTGAGCAGCTTTTCGAACAAACCCGATTGCCTGTTCATTAGTGTCTTTTAATAGCTGTTTCATTGCCGTGTAGCTGTTCTGGTCCCGGTCGGAGCGGTGGGCAAGATTTTTTAACTTTGCTCCTACTTCCTCTTCTTCCGAAAGTGAATTGTCAAAGGCGATCAATGCATCAGAAACCTCGAGCAGTGAATGAAACGAATCGGAGAGTTGGTTTGAAATGAGATTCGTCGCCCATTTACCCCGAATAAGGAGAACATCGACGATCTCTTTGATATCTTTTTTTCCGTAATCGAGCAGGAACGCTTTCAGATAGTTCATCGGTTCGACATGGATAAATCCGGCGAGTCTTTTTTTGGCAAACGCGCTGTTTGCCCGGTCGGTGTAAAACTTCATCCTGGATACTGCCGGTGTGCCGAAAACCTGTTTGGCGAGCTTCTCGATTTTACCGGTCCGCCGTTCCTGAAGTATCTTTTGGACTGTCAGTTCCATCTGCGTTTTCAATTTTGTAAGATACGATTCTACAATTTTCTCCCGCGGCGGATAGACCGAGATCTTGTAGTGGGGGTCTTTATCTATATGTTTGATCATCAAAACGAGGATATTGGACTGGTGTACGGCCAATATGGATTTGAGCAGCTTTGTCCACTCATTCCGGGGAATGACATCCTGCCCGCCTTTATACCCCTGCAGTACGTCGAACAGTTTGTTCCAGTCCGCCTTCTGCTCCAAGAGGGGAAGAATAGAGACAAAATCCTTTAAATCTTCGGAAACATATTCTCCGCTGATCGAATCAAAATTGGGGGAGTAGGAGAAATTACGTTCGGGAAGGCTGGCATCGAATTTCTTCAGCAAAAAATAATAATCATAATTGACCAGCTGCATGAAAATCAGAAACAGTTTATAGAGGTTGTTGATCTCTTTGATTTTGTTGCTGTCGAATACAGCGAAAAAACTGACCAGCTGTTCTTTGAGTTCTTCACTGAGCTCCTTGACATTACTATGCTGCGCTTTCTCCCGGATGGCCTCTTCTGAGAAGTTTTCCATGATTTTTCTCTGTTTTTCGTTGAGAAAGCTTTCGATCATCATGGCCTTCAGCGCACCGGAATTGGCCGCGTTTTCCAGCAACACCTGGGCCGGCCCTAGTATCTTATAAATACTGAAGATAAACTTAGCGAAACCGGGCAGCACCTCTTCTCCTCTCGGCTTGTAGAACTTATACCGCTGATTTTTCAGTTCTTTCGTAATTGCCTTGAGAAGGCGCTTTTTTTCCTTTTCCGGGTCGCTGCCCCCGGTAAAAATGGAGAGGATTTTCTGCAGAAAACCTTCCGGTTCTCCGGTTTGGTTCTGTTGCTGAGGATGCGGTCCGGTATCAGTCCGTTCCTCGAAGGTGGAGTCATCACCTGTCATGCCCCATATGGTACGGTAAAAACAGACCACTGTCAATTAAAGTGATATAATGGCTTCTATGGAAACGGTCTGTGCATCGGCAATAACCGCACTGTTTGAACAGTACGGCTTTATTCATCCGTGCGGAGCGGTATACGATGATCTGAGAGACAGGGCCCGCGCTGTCGGTGGCGTTGTCGGTGGCGGTGAAGCTCAATGGTGTTTACCGGATACGGCAGCATTCGTGTTCATGGCGGCACTCCCCTATCCGTTAGTGACATCCTGCATTGCGGCACCGTCCGATGAAAGCGACCGCGGTGCAATAGCCCCCTTTGCTCAGGCCAACTACTACCGGGAGGCGGTCTCGAGACTCAAGAAGATCTCGCTTGCCGTTCGTGAGAAGACCGGTATTCGGAAACGGGACATACGGATATTCTGCAACTCTCCCCTCCCCGAAAAGCTGTTCGCTTCACTGTTAGGGGTGGGGTTTTACGGGAAGAACAACCTCATTATAACGGAGAAAGCGGGAACGGCATGTATACTCGCGGGCCTGATTCTCTACGCCGGAGGAAACATTGTTTTTGACATCCCGAGGCTCCTGCTTCCGGTAGAGTACGGAAAGCGGTGCGGCAGCTGCACTGCCTGCATCGAGAACTGCCCAACCGGGGCCCTCACCAGCGCCCCTGCTTCCCGATTCGAAAGAGAAAAATGTCTCCAGAATCACGCCGCAGCATGTACCATGCTCGAGGAATCCGTAATGGAGGTGTGGGGAAACAGGGTGTACGGCTGTGTATCGTGTCAGGAGAAATGCCCGTTTAATCGGGGCCCGTTTAATC
>CAZKZZ010000029.1:0-29015 GCA_964557375.1 uncultured Spirochaetales bacterium
CTCCCAGAGTTTTGACCTCCTTTTCTCTGGGAGTTTTTTTTATTTTAGTACCTATTAACTCCTCGGATTAAAGGAGGAGGTTTCTGCGAGCTGCTCGAATAGTTCTTTCTCCCGGGGTGTCGGCTGCTTCGGGACTACGATCTTCACTACTGCGTAGAGATCACCCCATTCATTCTTTTTCTTCCGCAGCCCTTTCCCTCTTATTTTCAGCCGCTGACCGGATTGTATTCCCGGTTTCAGGGTGAGATTTGCTGTACCGGTTACGAGGGGGACCTGTATTTTTGTGCCGAGAACCGCCTCCCAGGGAGTGACGGGAACGTCGACTTCCAGATCAGATCCGTTGACGCGAAACTTGTGATGGGGAGCAATATGTACTTTCAAATAGAGGTCTCCTGCTTCTGATCCTGTACTCCCTCTTCCCCCTTGACCCGAAAGCCGTAGTTTCTTTCCGTTTGTGGTGCCTGCCGGAATAGAAACTTCGAGATTTTTTGTATTTCCTCCGTCTCCATACGCCAGAGTAATGTTCTTTCTGCATCCTCTGTACGCTTCTTCGAGAGTTATGGTCAATTCTGCTTCCTGATCTTGACCGCGCACAGATTGAAACGGGTCCCGGCTGCCGCCGGCCCAGAATTTATTTCCGCTCTGTTTTTTCCTGCCTTTAAAGCTGCCCGCCTGATTAAAGCCTGGCCCGCCTCCGAAAAAACCGTTTCCTCCGAAAAGTGTGTCGAAAAAGTCGCTGAAACCGGAACCGAACGAGCCGAGATCATCAAAACTGAAACTGTAGCTCGTACCATAACCGTTCGTTCCATGACCGCCTGCCCCCTGCTGCCACGCTTCCCAACCGGGCGGCGGGGTAAAATCTTCTCCGGCCTGCCAGTTCGCGCCCAAGGAATCATACCGCTTTCTTTTTTCCGGATCCCTCAACACTTCATATGCTTCGCCGATTTTCTTGAACTTGTCTTCCGCTTCTTTTTCTTTATTTATATCAGGGTGATATTTTCTTGCTTTCTTTCTATATGCTGCCTGAATCTCTTCCTGAGTTGCATTACGAGGCACTCCTAAAATTTCATAATAATCTTGATATGTAACTGCCATACGTACCTCCACTGTCTATATACCATGAGTAATTATAATTCATCATAAATTAAGATGCATATTCCATGCCAAGCATAGCGTTTGTAATTATTTTCAATATAAGCAAATACACCTAATACCATGATAGAGGTGTGAGCATTTTTCGTCAAACTGTGTTATAATGATACAATGTACACATGTGCATGCTTTTTAGTGTGTCACAAATAAACTGACTGACTAGTAATGTAAGGTTGACGAATAAAAAGCAGTGAGAGTGGACGATTCAGATGGCAAAGAATAAGAAGGTAGAGAAACAGGATACGAAAGATTTTCAGTCACTTGTAAAAGTGATTGAGAGAATACATACCCGGTATGCCGAGAAAGTAAAGGCGGTTGTAAACGTCAGTCTGACGGTGCGGAACTGGCTTATTGGGTGGTTCATCCACACATACGAACAGAAGGGTTTAGATAGGGCTGCATACGGAGATGATCTTTTCGGTACATTAAGTGAAAGATTGAAACAAAATTCTTCAATCTCCTATCATCCTCGAGAGCTCAGACGATGTAGAGAATTCTATGTAGCGTATCCCGGAATTCGGGGGACGCTGACTTCCGAATTAGATGAAGAATATACTCTTCCCGAGTACAGTACAGAGCAAATTCGGGGGTCGCTGGCCCCCGAATTGGGAATCTCACCGGAAAAACTCATTCAGACCCTTTCCTATAGCCATTTTGTGGAGTTAATTCCTATTGAAAATCCCTTAAAACGGGCTTTTTATGAAGTCGAGTGCATCCGCGGAAATTGGTCGGTCCGTGAACTGAAAAGACAGATAGCAACACTTTACTTCGAACGAAGTGGTTTATCTGAGAATCCTGAAAAACTTTCTGAAATAGTTGCCGCGGGAGTTGAACAGAATCACTCTCACCTTGCTATACGTGATCCCTATGTGTTCGAGTTTCTGGGTCTGAAACCACATGAAGCGGTTATGGAATCGGACCTCGAAGCCGCTTTAGTTTCTCACTTAAAGGAATTCCTTCTGGAGTTGGGAAACGGTTTCTGCCTGGAGTCCCAGCAAAAAAGTATTGTTATTGGGAATACGCGGGGTTTTTTGGATCTCGTTTTCTATCACCGGGTATTAAAGTGCCATATTCTCATCGAACTCAAGGTCGATGCTTTTACCCACGAACATATCGGTCAACTAAATACCTATGTAACCTGGTATAAGAAAAACATGATGGCACCGGGAGACAATCCGCCGATAGGCCTTCTTCTTTGTACCCAAAAGGACCACGCCCTTGTAAAATATGCTTTGTCCGCCGTTGATAACAAACTTTTTGTATCGAAGTATCAGCTTGAACTGCCTAAAGAGGAAGACCTCAAGCGTTTTCTCGAGGACAAACGAAAAGAAATAGGAGAAAAATGAATACAACGTTAAGGCGATCGGATAACGCTCCTACATTGTTACGGGACGCGCCCTGTATCTGTGCTCACAGAAAACGTCCCTGCAATGTGTTGTCTCTGTATCTCAAATGTGTAACAATATGGCATTTACTATGGGTATGCTGAATGTGATTGTAGCCGAAGATGAGGTTATTATTCGTAAGGATTTGGTCATCTCGCTGCAGCGGATGGGATGCAATATCCTTCTCGAGACATCTTTTGCCGAAGAGGTCCTCGAATTTATCGAGAATAGAACGGCCGATTTAATTTTTCTCGATATCCGTCTCAAAGGGGACGCGGACGGGCTGGAGGCGGCCCGTGCTATCGGGTCGAAAACCGATATACCGATTGTTATCATGAGTGCTTATGATTTCGGCGCTCAGAGAGAAGAGAAAGAATTGGGAAATGTTAAAGAGTATCTCAGTAAACCGATTCCCGGTGGTAAATTGAAACAACTGATCGAATCATTTGAGTTGAATGATAAGTGACAAGGAGAATGCCATGGCAGAGGAGAAAAAACCGACGATTCTCGTTATTGATGATGATCCGGACGATTTAGAAATAGAAAAACGCGCATTGGAAGGAGGCGGGTTTACGGTTATAACTGCCGCCGACGGAGCAGAGGGGATCGAACTCGCGGAAAAGGAGGTCCCCGATCTCATAATAACCGATATACTCATGCCCAAGCAGGACGGGTTGACTACATTCGAAGAGATAAGAAAGCATCCGCAGCTGCAGAAAATACCGGTCGTCGTGTGTACCAGCGCAAGTGACCGACTCGGTTTTTCTTTTTCCGAAGAAGATATGCAGACATACTATGGGGAAAGTCCGGGAGCTTTTATCGAAAAGCCGGTTGTACCGGAGAAGCTTCAGCAGGCGGTGCGGCGGCTACTGACTTGATACGGTTTTTTCTTTATCTATCTTTTCTTTATCAAAATAAGAAGTAAACTCTCCGCTGGTATTGAACAGAAGAATGATTTTTTCCAGGTTGAGCAGAAGTTCATTGATTTCTTCTTGAGGAAGCTGTTTTAAATTGTTGATGAACTTCGGATCAATGGGAGGCGGTGCGGTTTTCAGTGTTTCCTTGCCTTTGTCCGTAATCTCGAGATGGATTTGCCTTCTGTCTTTGCTCATTCGTACCCGCTTGACCAATTCATGTTTTTCGAGCCTGTCCACAATTCCTGTCAAAGTACTGTTGTTTAGGAAAATCAGCTTTGTCAGGTGACTAAATGAAATCGGGCCGTGCTGAGCAATTTCCCGCAGAGTGATCACTTGGGGGAGCGTGATGTGGTAGTTTTCTTGAATAAATTTGGAATGGCGCCCAATCTCGTGGGTAATTTTACGGAGGCATTTGATAATATGAGCGGTTAGAGGATCATCCTCGAAGTAAGTGTACTCACTCCATTTTTCTTTTTCCATTTATCTCTTTGTATCTTGCAACACATGATTTACTCAATTCTCTACAGAAAATCTAATGGTTTTTTCAGGTTTTGTAAAGTATTTATCAAATAATTGCGATTGCACTTGACTAAAAGTTTTTTTAGCTATAATCTTTTCAACAAGAAATAATTCAATACCAATTTATTCAGATAGAAAATTATTAAAGGGGAAAACTATGTTCCAAGACAAACATCTTTTTACATCAGAGTCGGTCACTGAAGGTCATCCGGACAAAATGGCTGATCAGATTAGTGACGCGGTACTGGATGCAGTATTCGAAAAAGACCCAAACGGTAGGGTAGCATGTGAAACACTGGTAACAACCGGTCTTGTTGTTGTTGCAGGAGAAATAACCACTCATGCGTATGTTGATATTCCGAAGATCGTGAGAGGGACCATCAAACGGATCGGTTATACGGATGCCAATTACGGGTTTGACTATAAGACCTGCGGCGTTATTACATCCATAGATGAACAGTCTGCGGATATCTCTCAAGGGGTAACTGAAGGCACAGGTCTCCATGAAGCGCAGGGTGCAGGTGATCAGGGGCTGATGTTCGGGTTTGCCTGTGATGAGACCGAACAGTACATGCCTCTGCCCATAACGTTGGCACACAAACTTACCGAACGGTTAGCTGAAGTGCGAAAAAACGGAACTCTTCCATATTTGCGCCCGGACGGAAAATCGCAAGTGACGGTGGAATATGATGACGGAAAACCGTTGAGAATAGACACCGTTGTTATTTCTTCTCAGCATGAAGAACAGGTAGGTTATGAAGAACTGCGGCGGGGGATCGTAGAGCACGTAATCGAACCGGTCCTTCCTGAAGAGCTGGTCGAAGAAGAGACGATTAATTATCACATCAATCCTACCGGCAGGTTCGTTGTCGGCGGGCCGATGGGAGATGCCGGTCTCACCGGACGGAAAATAATAGTAGATACCTACGGCGGACACGGAAGCCACGGGGGAGGAGCTTTCTCCGGAAAGGACCCCTCCAAGGTCGACAGGTCCGCTTCCTACGCGGCCCGGTATGTTGCAAAAAATATTGTTGCGGCCGGACTTGCAAAGCGGTGCGAAGTACAGCTTTCCTATGCCATCGGTATTTCTGAACCGGTCTCGATCATGGTCGATACGAGTGGTACAGGGGTCGCCCCTGATGTCGAGCTCACCAAAGCAGTGAGAGAAGTGTTCGATCTGCGGCCGGCTGCAATCATCGAAACCCTCGATTTGCGCCGCCCAATTTACCAGCAAACAGCAGCCTACGGCCATTTCGGCCGGAAAATGGATGGGTTCAGCTGGGAGAGAATTGATCGAGTAGAGGAACTGCGCAACGCGGTTTCGTCGAATGGAAACGTAAAGAAAACCGAGCTGGTCGGGAAATAAATAACCGCCGGCGGAGAACCGGTAAACAGTTATTAAGGAGGACAGAGATATGCCTGTTACAGAAGTAACGAATTACAAAGTAAAAGATATTAAAATGGCCGATTTCGGTCGTATGGAAATCGAGATTGCAGAAAAAGAAATGCCCGGTCTTATTGCTACCAGGGAAAAATATGCGGAGGAAAAACCGCTCGAGGGTGCCCGGATAACAGGGAGCCTTCACATGACGATACAGACGGCAGTGCTTATAGAAACGCTCAAAGCCCTCGGCGCGGATGTCCGCTGGGCGTCCTGTAATATATTTTCTACCCAGGACCATGCCGCGGCGGCGATTGCGGATGCTGGTACCCCGGTATTTGCCTGGAAAGGGGAAACGCTCGAAGAGTACTGGTGGTGCACCAAACAGGCCCTCACCTGGCCCGACGGTAGTGGTCCGAACCTTGTTGTAGATGACGGGGGCGATGCCACACTTCTCATCCATCGGGGATATTACGCTGAAAATGATCCCTCGATTCTCGAGGAGAAGACGGACAACAAGGAACTGCAGGTAGTGAACAGCGTGCTGAAGCAAACATTGAAAGAAGATCCCCAATTCTGGCACAAGGTAGTCAGCGATTGGAAAGGGGTATCTGAAGAGACCACTACTGGGGTCAATAGGCTCTATCAGATGCAGAAGTACGGAGAACTGCTTACTCCGGCAATCAATGTCAACGATTCGGTAACCAAGTCCAAGTTCGATAACATCTACGGCTGCAGGGAGTCGCTGGTAGACGGTATTAAGCGGGCAACCGATGTGATGATCGCCGGAAAAGTGGCCATGGTGTGCGGATTCGGCGATGTGGGAAAGGGTTCGGCCCAATCCCTCGCTTCTCTCAATGCCAACGTATTCATCTCGGAAATTGATCCGATCTGCGCCCTTCAGGCGGTGATGGCCGGTTATTCGGTGAGAAAGGTCGAAGAGATGCTTCCCATTGCGGACATTTATGTTACTGCTACCGGCAACAAGGATGTAATCACCGCCGAACACATGTCGCGGATGAAAGACCAGGCCATCGTGTGCAATATCGGCCATTTCGACAACGAAATCCAGGTTGATGCACTGGAGAAATGGCCGGGAATAAAGCGTACGACCATTAAACCGCAGGTGGACAAATACACCTTTCCCGACGGCCACTCGATCTTTCTGCTTGCCGAAGGAAGGCTCGTCAATTTGGGTTGTGCCACCGGACATCCGAGTTTCGTCATGTCCAATTCATTTACCAATCAAACATTGGCCCAGATGAGTCTCTGGCGGGAGAAACGGGAGATCGGTGTCTACAGGCTGCCGAAAGAACTCGATGAGGAAGTGGCCCGGCTCCATCTGGAAAAGCTGGGGGCACAGATGACTGAGCTGACCGAAGAACAGGCGGAATATATAGGGGTACCGAACGGTGGTCCCTATAAGTCAGACCACTATAGATACTAATTTTACATATCTTAAGGAGGAAAACAGATGAAACAATGTATAGAGCAGGCTTTTGGAGATGATCCGGTAGCAGTACGTGATACGAATCATTATCAGGATGAGTACATAACCGATTTTGTAGAAAAATGGGATGATCTCATCGACTGGAAATCACGCGCGGAGGGGGAAGGCTCTTTTTTTATGGACGTATTAAAGGACTTGGATAAACCCCAGGTGCTCGATGTGGCCACCGGAACGGGGTTCCATTCAGTCCGGCTTTTACGGGCCGGGTTCGATGTAGTGAGCGCTGACGGAAGTCCGGAAATGCTTGCCAAAGCGTTCGAAAATGCTAAAGAGGCCGGTTATATCCTAAATACTGTCCATGCCGATTGGCGCTGGCTCAACCGTGACGTGCACGGAGAATTCGATGCCATCATCTGCCTTGGTAATTCCTTTACCCATCTATTTTCAGAACGGGACAGAAGAAGAGCGTTAGCGGAGTTCTACACCATGCTCAAACATGATGGTGTTCTTATTTTAGACCAGCGTAACTATGACTCCATGCTCGATTCCGGGTTCGACTGCAAACATCAGTTCTATTACTGCGGTGATGACGTATTAGCAGAACCGGAGTTCATTGACGAGGGATTGGCCCGTTTCCGGTACAGTTTTCCGGACAATTCGGTTTATCACCTCAATATGTTTCCGCTGAGAAAGGATTACACGACTAGGTTAATGAGAGAAGTCGGGTTTCAAAACATCAATACCTTCGGTGATTTCCAGGAAACCTATCAGGATAAAGAACCGGATTTTTTCATTCATGTTGCGTACAAAGAATATGAGGAGGAACAGTATGAGTAGCACACAATTTAGAGAGACAGAACAATGCACGATTGATAATGCCAGGAATTACTATAACAGCGAAGATGCTGATAATTTCTACTACACTATATGGGGCGGGGAGGATATTCATATAGGGCTCTATAACTCCCCCGAGGATTCAATTTATAAAGCGAGCAGAGAGACAGTAAAACAAATGGCCTCTCTTCTGCCGGAGATAAACAGCTCGACCCGTATTCTCGATTTAGGTGCCGGGTATGGAGGGGCTGCACGGTATCTCGCCAAAACGTACGGCTGCAGCATAGTAGCACTCAATCTGAGCGAAGTTGAAAATGAGCGCAACCGAGTGATGAACAGGAAGCTCAATCTCCAGCATCTTATTGAGGTCGTTGACGGCAGTTTCGAGGACATTCCCTTTCCGGACGACAGTTTCGATGTGGTTTGGTCTCAAGATGCTCTGCTTCACAGCTGTGCGAGGGAGAAGGTCGTAACCGAGGCAAATAGAGTATTGGCCCCGGGTGGGCATTTTGTATTCACCGATCCGATGAGGGAGGATGAATGCCCTCAGGATGTACTCCAGCCGATATTGGACCGTATCCATCTCGATGACCTCGGTTCACCCGGTTTCTACATGGATACCGCCGTAAATACCGGTATGTCCCTGATAGAAGTTCAGGACCACACTGAACAGATTGCCCATCATTACGGCAAAGTACTCTCTGAGACCGAAAAAAGAGAAGATGAGCTGCAGAGTTTGGTGAGTGAAGAGTATATAACCAGAATGAAAACCGGTCTCGAGCATTGGATAAACGGCGGGAGAAATGGACACCTGACCTGGAAAATTTTTCTCTTTCAGAACTAATTTTTCTGTTGCCTTTCCGGGGCGAATTAATATAATGACAGCATGGTCGGTTCGTCCCGGATTGCTTTTTTCTCGACAGTTCTGCTGTTCCTCCTGGGATGCAGCACTCTTTGGGGTGATGCTGTAGTCATTGATTCAGTCGAAATCTCGATTACCGGCCACACCCGGGAGCAGGCAGTTAGACAGTATCTCGCTATTGAACCCGGACGCAGGTTCGAAACCCGGGCGGACCTGGATTCTTTTATCGAACAGAAAGAACAGGAGCTGAAAAACGCCCGAGTATTTCGAGAATCCTCTATAAACTACACTGTTGTCGAAGAAATAGAAAAAGAAACCGAAACAATCACGCGAATTGTGCTCACTGTGAGTATTCTCGACGGGTGGACGTTCTATCCGATCCCTCTCTATCAGTACAGCTCGAGTTACGGCCATATGTTTATGGGAGTGGTCTATGATACGAATCTTTTCGGCTCCATGATCACAGGGATGTTCGTGCTCCGGTACAACCAGGAGCTGTTTTCGACCTCCCTCATCCTGAATAAGATTCGGCTTTTCGGCATTCCATGGACAACGTTGTTCCGCTACGAGTATGTCGAACAGATAAAAGAAGAAAACGGAGCTGTAACCTTTCAGTATGATCGTAAATCGGTAAATCTGGGAATTGGAGCTACACCTTCTATTACCGGGGACCTCTACTATGAGTTTTTGCCGTCTGTGGAGTATAGGTTTGACTATCACCTCAAAAGCGGAGAGCCGGATGAAGCGTATATTCCGCCCGGTATTACTCTGAAATACAATCACAGTATTGGAATCGACACGGTAAACTGGTTCAGGAACTTCAGAAGAGGGCTTGCTCTCGAGTTGAACCACATTATCGGTTACACTCCAGAGAGCGGGCTGGTAACAAATAAATTCAGGCCCATGGCATCAGGGTTTACTTACGCGGGGCCGATTGGCGTAAGCGCTCGTATTACCGGCTTCGGTTGGCTGGGAGAAGAGAGGACCGGGGCGGGAAGAGAAATTCGGGGAGTAATCGATAACAGTCTATGGGGTAATTGGGGCGTATACGGGAACGCGGATGTTGCCATGCGGCTGGTGACCATTGGGAAAGCGGTCGAAATTCAGATAAAAACATTTACGGATGTTGGGACCGTCCTTCCGAAAGATGAACTGTTTTCTTCAGATGACATTCAGACAACGGCCGGTTTCGGCATTCTCGTCTATCCGCTCGTTGCTCCGGGAATGATGATCAACTTCGGATGCGGATTCAGCCTGACCGATCCGGGCGAAATCGAGGTCAAGTTCAATTTTCATGAGTTGTACTGAATCACGGCCACTAAAAAAGGCCGCCCTGTAAAGGGCGGCCTGTATGGTCATGTAATAAGATCTACTGGATGATCTGTATAATCACATTATTGATGGCTGTATATACGGGGACGAATACGATGGAGACCATCATCATCAATTTAATCAAGATGTTGATAGAAGGACCGGATGTGTCTTTGAACGGGTCTCCGACAGTATCGCCTACAACAGCAGCTTTATGTTCGTCCGAACCTTTTCCTCCAAGGTAACCGCTTTCGATATACTTCTTTGCATTGTCCCATGCGCCACCCGCATTGGCCATCATAATGGCCAGGATAAATCCGGTGATTAATGTTCCTGCAAGTAAAGCGATAACGGTAAACGGGCCAAAGAGGATTCCAACGATTATCGGAGCGATGATTGCCACAAGAGAGGGAAAGACCATCTCCCGCTGGGCCCCTTTTGTAGAGATTGCGACACACCGCGCATAATCAGGTTGTTCCGTCCCTTCGAGAATGCCTTTTTTCTCTTTAAACTGTCTGCGGACCTCTTCGATCATATCGCCCGCGGCCCTGCCGACCGCTTTCATCGACATAGCGGAAAAGATGAAGGGCAGGACACATCCGATGAACAGACCGATCAATATGGTCGGATTGAGCAGGTCGATGTTCATAATGGTAATGTCGGAAAGGATTTCTTTGTTCCCTAAGGCGTTAAAGTCGATCAGGGTGGCGAAAAAACTCCGAAATTCTTCCGAGAGTTCGATCGTTTGCAGAGCTTCTACGATTTTATTTCCATATCCGGCCAAAAGAGCCAGTGCGGTCAATGCCGCCGACCCGATTGCAAATCCTTTTCCGGTAGCTGCGGTCGTATTTCCAAGAGAGTCCAAAGCGTCCGTGCGTTCTCGTACCTTGGGGTCCTGCCCGGTCATCTCAGCAATTCCGCCCGCGTTATCGGCAATCGGACCGTAAGCATCCGTGGCAAGCGTAATACCTAGGGTAGAGAGCATGCCTACGGAGGCCAGACCGATCCCGTAGAGGCCGAGGCTTACGGATGTAGCGCCCGAGGAGAAGAAAAACGCTGCCAACGTTGCAATAACGATCGTCAACACCGGAATAAAGGGAGAGATCATCCCTAGGGAGAGCCCCCCAATGATAATGGTCGCTGCTCCGGTTTTCGATTCATCGGCGAGCCGTTGGGTCGGTTTATAATGGGCGGAGGTGTAGAACTCGGTAAAATAGCCGATTACGTTGCCGGCTATAAGGCCGATGATCATGGCGACCCAGAGACCGATAAATTTCGGCCCGATGGTAAACCGGATAACCAGAAAGGAAACAACAGCAATAACGGCGGTTGTAAAATAGGTCCCCCGTCGAAGTGCTCCGAGGAGGGCTTCTTGAGAAGCGTCCTCTTTTGCTCGGACGAGAAACGTCCCTATAATCGAGCAGATAACGCCGATGGTTGCTACGACTACGGGCACCTGTATCGCTTGGAGAGCGGAGATTCCGGGAAGCCCCAATGAAGCAACCGAACCGAGTGCCATGGTAGCGATAATCGAGCCAAGGTATGATTCGAACAAATCCGCACCCATGCCTGCGACGTCCCCTACGTTGTCACCGACATTGTCCGCGATCGTGGCCGGGTTTCTCGGATCATCTTCCGGAATACCTGCTTCTACTTTTCCTACCAAGTCCGCTCCAACATCAGCGGCTTTTGTAAAGATACCTCCGCCTAAACGGGCGAAAAGCGCCATGAACGAAGCGCCCATCCCGAACGTAATCATAATAGGCGGAATCTCTGCAATCGGAAGCTTGAATACAAATCGGAGCAGTACCCACCAGAGTGCGATATTCAGCAAGCCCAATCCTACGACGGACATACTCATGACTGTTCCCGCTGAAAAAGCGACCCTGAGTCCGGAATTCAGGCTGTCCTTTGCAGCTGCCGCGGTCCTCGCATTGGCACGGGTTGCCAGAGTCATACCGACAAAGCCGGCCAAACCGGAAAAGAACCCACCGGTGATAGTCGCAAAAGGAACGAAGGGGGAGAGAAGACCGAAACCTAAAGAGACGATAAGCAGAAGAACGAACAGTATAACAAAAATAATACCGACGACCTTGTACTGCTGCTTTAGGTAAGCAAGAGCACCTTCTTGTACATGCCTGCTTATCTCTTTCATTTTTTCATCACCCTGCGGTTTTTTTAATACCAAAAGGGACAAAATTAAGGAAAATCCAAGTGCTGCAATCGTTCCGATCCATGTAACCCACATGAGATCGACGTTTTCCATGCTTCTTCCCTGTGCAAACAGTGATGTCAGGGGAAGCAAGAGTAATACTGATATAATCAGAATTAATTTGGTTTTTTTCATGATACCTACCCCATTGCGTTAATTTTGGGGTGAGTGTAAAAGAATTAAGGCATAAGGTCAACGATGTATTACTTTGAGTACATGTTACGCTCAACATAACGGTTGATATCCAAAAATTGTATTAGTAAACTATAGTAAGAGGTCGAACTGGAGGTGTAAAATGACCACAACCACGGAACCAAACAAAACAAAGTTTAGAGCAGTGCGTGAAGCTGTTGCCGGATGGGTCCAAATCCCCTCTTTAAAGGAGTTTATCGAACGCTCAGACGGCAGCGGTCTGGTCGAGCTTGTCGCAAACAACAGATGGATGCGGCAGATCGTTTTCGGGATTTTCCAGCGCCAGATGAAAAAATACTATTTGGGCATGGAGAATATTCCGATGTCGGTACGATACGATCAGTATTACATGGGCCGAGCAGTACTTGACGCGATAAATCGTCTGGCCGATGAAGTGCATGACAAGGATATCATGAAAAATACCTTGGTGCACCGTACTATTCCTTCTTTGATGAATGCGGTTGTTCGACAAACTGAAAAAAGAAAAGAGTATCAGGAAATCCATGGGGAAGGACCTCCGGGGTTTCTCACTATTAGTCCGACTAAAGCGTGTAATCTAAACTGCGCCGGCTGTTACGCGAATGCCGGAGATAATTCTACGGAAAAGCTGGATGCAGAGACGTTTGACAGGATCCTCCGAGAGAAAAAAGAACTGTGGGGTTCATGGTTTACCGTTATTTCCGGTGGAGAACCGTTTATGTATAAGAGTAACGGCAAGAACCTGCTCGATATGGTCGAAGCACATCCTGACTGTTACTTTCTCGTGTACACCAACGGAACACTCATAGATGATGCAACTGCCCGCCGCATGGCCGAATTGGGGAACATAACACCCGCTATTTCTGTCGAAGGTTATGAAGAAGAAACAGATAAACGGCGGGGTGAGGGAGTATACCGGAAGATCATGCAGGCGTATCAGAACCTGCAGAACTATGGTGTACCGTACGGTGTCTCGATAACCGCATTCAACCACAATGCCGAGATGATAAACCGCGAACTGTTCAACCATTATATGCGGGAACTCGGAGCCTATTATATCTGGATTTTCCAATACATGCCGATCGGTCGGGAACAGTCTCTCAATATGCTCGTCCAGCCGGACCAGCGTCTTGCCATGTTTGATGAGACCCGGAAAGCAGTCAAAGAGGATAGACTGTTTATCGCCGATTTTTGGAACAGCGGAGAAGTATCCTCGGGTTGTATATCGGCAGGAAAGCAGGGCGGTTATTTCTACATCGACTGGAACGGGAATATGACCCCGTGTGTGTTCAATCCGTATGCCCCTGTCAACGTATACGACCTCTACGACGAGGGGAAAACACTCGAAGATGCCCGGCAGCACCCATTCTTCGCTGCCATCAGAAAATGGCAGGATGATTACGGTGCTAAGACGTCTTCCGAAAAGACCGGCAATTGGATGCGGCCCTGTCCAATAAAGGACCACTATGCATTCATGTATGATACGCTCGAGGAGTATGGGCCGGCACCCATCGATCCTTCCGGAAAAGCGGCACTCGAGGATGAAAATTACCGAGAAGGGCTGATTCGTTATGGCGAAGAAGTAGAGGAAGTAACCGGTGAGCGGTGGAAAAACGAGGTAATCGAACCGGAGAGAAGAAGAAAAGGAATTAGCTAAACTGCTTAAAAATGTGTATACTGCTCCTTACACATGGATACTACGAGCAGAAAAAAGTCAATCGCAGTTGGTTCGGGTAAGGGGGGAGTAGGGAAATCGACCATATCGGTAAATCTTGCTCTCTCCTTTGCAAAAAAAGGGTACTCAGTCTGCCTTATCGATCTCGATCCCCTCTCGGACATCTCTACCATACTCGACATTCATACTCCTGAGTCTGTATTAAAGAACAGAAATAGAGAAAAAACATCCCGTCCTCCCTCCATAGAACAGTTTCGCACTACTGTTTTCGAACACCTCGATCTTCTCCTGCCGTACGAGTATATCGAGATAACGAAACAATCACGGAACAACACGCTCTTTGATTACTTTACCGGGTGGGCCCGCCAACTCGCTTCCATGTATGATCTGCTGATATATGATTTGCCCGCGGGCATGGAAGAAGATGAGAACATTGCTTATCTCGAGTTCGTAACAATTCTGCTAGTCGTAACGAATGCGGAGCCGACCTCTCATGTAGCTGCCGGACGGTACGTGAAGAAAGTTACTGAAAGCGGATTTTCGGGCCGGCTTTATTTCTGGCATAACAAATACTCACCGAATCTCGAAGGTAATTTTAATCCGCGTGATGTAATCGGCAACTACAACAAGAATGTAAATCCGGAAGAGAGGCTCACCCCAGAGAATGTGCCCCCAGTCGAAGATGCGGCCTTTATCCCGGAAGACCCTTCCATGGACCTGCTCGAGCACAATACGTCACTCTCTATAACCGTACTCTCTCTGCTGCGGGATGTGCTCCTCGGCTTGTATGAAGAACGGATACAGATACTTACAACTGAAAAAAGACTTCCGGAAAAGAGTAAAGAAATACTCCGCTATTATCTCAAAAAGAATTATTCCATTCCCGATACTTCAGCGTACACTGAAGAATTGAAACAGTACCTCTTCCATTTTATTACGGAACGGTTCGTTCAAGAGCCGCAGGCGGAAACTGAAGCGGTTCATTCCTTTAGAAATGGTTTGTCGTTTTCCGAAGAGGAAGATGGTACCATCCGGGAGACCGTACAATCGGTAAAGCAGGACGCCATTTCGGTTTCCCTTAGAATATTGATCTCTCTTGTCGAGAGTGCTCTCGATGAGGAAGCCCAATCGGTTAATCTTTCCTTTCAAAAGACCGTTAATAAGAGTAAGGATATCGACCGGGAGCTTGCGGTGCTTCTCACAAAAATGCGGGATACACGGCAGGCCAAAGATCGTGCTATGAAGAATTTTGGGGGAATCATTCTCTTTTATTTTACACTATACAAGCTGGTTCAATCTCCGTCTGTTACTGCTCTGGTAAAACAGTTCATTCCGATGAAAGAAAACAAAAACGGCGGGTCAGTACGGGACCGAAACAAGCAGATTCGTTATTTGGTAGAAAAAAGCGGTGAATATAGAAGAGAATATTTTAAAATGGTAAAAACAATGTTCCCGCTTGCAATACGGCAGCTGAAGGTGATTGCCGAAACATTCGATGTGGGAACATTCCTCTTTCGGCGGGAAGGAAAGCTCCACTCCTCCGTGTATGTAAAACTGTTGAGTTCCTTTCTCCACGATGCGGTAAACAGCGGGCTCAGTGTAATTGTAGGCTTTCCTTTCAGGCCCGCTTCCGATGCATTTCACCGGGGTAGTGAAACGTTACTTCAGGCACTACTTCCGGAAAAGTAACGGGAGTAGAAAGATCATACGCTTGAGCTCTGAAAAAAGAAAATCCTTATTATTTCTTCTGAAGTGGATACTCATCGCCGTTGTCTCCGGAGCGGTGGGCAGTTTCGTTGTACATTCTTTTGCTTTTCTCCATCAACTGATCAGCAATTCCTTGACTACGATTCCGGTCCCTCTTCCTATCTGGAGCATCGGCGGCGCGGTGCTGGTGGGAAGCATAATCTATAAAATCCAACCGGGCGCTGCCGGTGAAGGAATTCCTTCTTATTTAAAAGGGCTTCGATACCATCGGGGCAAACTCAATTTTTCCGAGACGTTTTTTAAATATTGGGCCGCACTGGGCACGTTGGCTACGTTCGGCAACGGAGGTATTGTCGGTCCCTTAGGGAGAGTTTCCGCAGGCATTATGTCCGCTATCGGGAAGAAATTCCATCGAATCGGTTTCTCTGAGTATGATATCAGGACCGCATCGATATGCGGACTGGCTGCTACAGTGGGTTCGATTTTTCACAGTTCCGTAGGGGGCGGTATTTTTGCGGTAGAGATTATTCAAAAAGCCGAGATGCGGTATCGGGACCTGTTTCCGGCAGTGATGGCGAGTGCAACTGCAGTATATATCAGCAAGGCCTTCGGCTGGAACACATTTTACCCGATCAACGCGGTAAACCGGTTTATGGATCTGAGCATTTTGGGATGGCTCCTGCTGACGGCAGTGGCAACCGGAGTGTTGGGAAGCGGATATAATTCGCTTTACCGGTTCATCGTAAAAACGATAAAGCGGGAGAACATTCGCCGAATTCTTCTAAAAGTTGTCATTGGAACGGTCATTGCCGCTTGGATCGGCTGGTTTGTCAATCCTCATATTCTGGGAACGAGCAAGGGGCTCTTTGACGGGATGTTTACCCGAGATGTCTCTCTTCTTTACGGAAGAATACCCGAGACAGTACCGCTGTTCTGGATCCTGCTTCTGCTTATCGCTATCAAGGCGTTTGGAAATACGGTTACTGTGGGCTCAGGGATGAGTGCCGGTTTCACCGGACCGGCAGTTATTATCGGCATGCTTTTAGGTACGGCGTTTGCAGCCTTGGTAGGGGTCGAAATGGGGACTGCGAATTATTTTGCATTTATTGCAGCCGGATTTTCGGGAATGCTCGCAAGCAGTATGAATATCCCTTTGGCTGCCGCAGTTATTACCATAGAAAGCTTCGGACTGCAGTACGGGTTTCCGGCAGGCGTTGCAGCGGTAATCGGCTTTCAGGTAAACCGGCACAATACCATATACGATTTGGCAATAAATCGTAAACTTAACTTATAACGGGGTCGATTGTCGTTAACGGTTCCTCAACAGAAGAGCGAGGAATGCCGCGCCTACACCGATAATGGATGCGGTAAGGAACACCGACTGTACCGGTAAAAAGAAAAGTACCAGACCGTAGAGAAGAGGTGCTGTGGTTTGTCCGATATATTTCATCATGTTAAAGACCGCTACCAGACCGCCCCGCTGTTCAGTCTCCACCTGCTCCGTAATCCAGGTGTTGAGCTGCGGCTGGACCGTTCCGAAGCCGGAACCAAAGAGAAGCAGAGAGAGGATGAGCTGCCAGATTGCCCGAACAAAAAAAACGGAGAGAAGGGCACAGCTCATAAGAAGGAGCCCCACGGTAAGGATTCCCGGCCTGTGGTATTTCTCACTAAACCGTTTGGCCCGAGTAGCTGCAATACCGGATGTTACCCCCTGAACAGCTAAAAAGAGACCGGCCCAGAACTCGGTAAGACCAAACCGCTCTCCGGTAAGGAGAATGGGCAGGTAGATGATAAGCGAGTAGAGAAGAAGAAAAGAGAGAAGCCCCAAACTGAGAATGCCGAGAATACGGACCCTGTTCGGTGCTCTAAAAAAACTTTTTATATATGTTTTGAAAGGCGGTACTTTCTCCAGTCGAGCCGAAAAAGGGATGACGCGGGCAACAAGAAGGGCCAACGGAATGGTGAGTACATAAACGAAGTAAGGAATATTCCATACAATTCCTGCAAGCAACCCTCCTATCAAGGGGGCCGCTGCAGACCCCACACCGGTTGTTGCACTCAACGCACCCATTGCACGTACCCGCTGCTTTCCTTGAAACAGATCGCCGACCAATGTCATTGCTGTGGGCATGAGGCCCGCTACCCCGATGCCCTGGATAAACCGAAACAGGAGAACCAGTTCAAACCGGTTACTCACAGCAACACCGAACCCCGCCACACCGTTGAGAATCAGGGCCGGGATCAGAATGGTTTTTCTTCCCACTCTGTCCGAGAGAAAGCCGACGAACGGCATGCAGATGGCCGTAGACAAGGTGTACACCCCCATGACGAATCCGATTGCTTGTTTACTGACCGAAAAGGCGGCCATGATCGAAGGAAGGGTAGGTGCCACCAGCGCGCCTCCGGCCATGCCGAAAAAAGCGGTAGCACAGATAACGGGGAGCTGGGCCATACCTGTTTTTTGCGGTTTTTCGGTCATCGTTGCTCGGTCATGGTTACTCAGTCATCATTGCTTGGGCATCGTTACTCGATCATCGTTACTCGATCATAACAGCTCCGGTACTAGCGGGTCTTGTCCCAGCAGCGGAGCGTCTCTTTGTTTTTTAGACAGAGATTGCAGGAGATGCAGTCGGCGCTTTGTTTCTCTCCCCTCTGAAATTTTTCGATCAAATCCGGTTCCCTGATCAGAGGCCGGCACAGGGAAATCAAATCCGCTTTTCCCGTCTTTATTATCTCTTCCATTTTGGTTACCGTCCTGTATCCATGCACGGTAATGACCGGAATTGAGAGCCGGCTCTTAAACGCTTCGGCTTCCTCGAGAAAAAATCCTTCCTCTTCTATTTTTTTTGGTTTGCGCATGTTGAATGCCTTACGCATTCCCCCGGAAATCTCGATTCCGTCCAAACCCGCCTCTTCTGCAATCACTGCGGTTTCTAGAGATTCTTCCAAGGACAGTCCGCCGGGAAAACCGTCCCTGCAGGCCAGTTTCATCAATATCGGAAAGTCCGGACCCAGCCGCTTTCGAATCCCTGTAATTATCTCCCGCACAAACTGTGCTCTCTTTTCGACTGTACCGCCGAATTTGTCGGTGCGGGTATTGGTCTTGGGGGACAGGACCTGGTTTAGAAAATATCCGTGGGCCGCGTGAAGCTGTACCCCGTCCGCACGGGATGTGTGCGCTCTCACTGCAGCGTCGATGTAACTGGAGATCAGCGCCTCTGCTTCCTCTTCGGTAAACGGCCTTGCTCGCGGAACGTCCTCGCGGGCTGATGGAGCAATGAGTTCATCGGAGTGTCGTTCCGGCACACTCACCTGGGCCCCGCTGTGATTAATCTGGACCACAAATGTGGAGTTTCCCGCGCTGTGGACAGCATCCGCGGCTCGTTGAAACAGGCTGACCTTATCGTCAGTATCGATTCCGATCATCCCCGGGGACGCTATTCCGTCCGCGCGGACAAAAGCGTGTCCGGAAATGATAAGGCCTACCCCGTGCCGGGCAAGCTCACTGTAGAGATCGATCTCCTCTTGTGTGAGAGATCCTGAACTGTCCGCCATGTAGGCATTTGTAGCAGAGCGGACGAATCTGTTCGGCAGCTGCAGTGTGCCGATCTTAGTTTGTGTGAATAGTATATGTTCCATAAGGGACAGTATGCCATGAACGAAAGGTTTTTTCCACGGAAAAATATATTATTATTTTAATAAGTTATTAGTATATTCAATATATGAGAAGTTTATTTATTTTGAGTGTACTAGTGCTTTTGCTTGGCTGCATGAGTGATGATAACGGGGCTGAAGGGACGGAACCTTCCAATCAGGTTACAGTCGACTCCACTCCCGAGCCGCCGCCGGGAGCAGAACAGGAGTTTTCTACTGATTTCAGCCGGCATACCGTGCCTTACGAAGAGGTTTTATCCGGCGGTCCGCCTAAAGATGGAATACCTGCTGTCGATGAACCATCTTACCGGTCGGTAGAGGAGGCGGATACGGTGCTCGCACCTCGCGAACCGGTCATCGTTGTTGATTTGGAGAAGCATACCCGTGTGTATCCGCTTCGAATACTGATGTGGCATGAAATCGTCAATGATACTCTCGGGGAAGAACCGATTGCGGTAACATTCTGTCCTCTCTGTAATACGGGAATAGTGTTCAGCCGTTCTTTCGAAGGTGATGTTCTCGATTTCGGCACGACCGGAAGGCTTCGCAGAAGCAATCTCATCATGTACGACAGACAGACGGAGAGTTGGTGGCAGCAGGCAACCGGGGCCGCACTTGCCGGTGTTCATGCCGGAAAGAGCCTCGAGATGGTCCCTTCTCTTATGCTCGCTTGGCGTGATGCGAAAGAGAGGTACCCGGGGGCAACGGTGCTCTCCTCTGACACAGGGTACTCCCGGCCGTATGGGAGCAACCCTTATCAGAGATATGATAACCCCGGCAATGAGCCGTTTCTATATAAGGGCCCGAATCTTCCTTCTGTACCTGAGACGTATTCACCGGTGGAGCGGGCAGTCGTGGTGGAAAGTGGTGGTGAACAGCACATCATCCCTTACAGTGAGTTGCGGGAAAATCCGGTCAGAAACATCACCTCCGATGGAGAGGGAGTCGTGGTCCTGTGGAGCGGGGGGACTGCCTCTGCTCTGGATGCCGGAATGATACGTGAAGGGAAGGATGTAGGATCGGCTAATGCGTTTAAAAGCCGAGTAGGGGAGCGTGATTTGACTTTTATCTTTGAAGACGGAAAGGTCCGTGATGAACAGACCGGCAGTGTGTGGAACGGTTCAGGAACTGCCGTTTCCGGTCCTCTTGCCGGAACACGGTTAAAACCGGCGTTATCAGTGCAGCACTTCTGGTTTTCCGCCCACGCCTTCGCGCGGTAGTTTTTATTTTTAGCTGGGCGGTGTAGTACGGGGCAGTGACGGCGCTTTGCAACAGAGGAGAATTGGGTTTATAATTGTGGTGTTATGGATTCACGTGTGCGGTTGAAACGGGTGGAGGCCGCCTTAGAAGCTGTTGTAAACTCAACGGTTGGTAAAGCAGGTCAGGCTTATTTCGATACCATTGTCGATAATCTCTGTTCCTGGCTGGACGGGGATATTGCCTTTATCGGTATGCTGTCAGGGACCGATCAATTGACTGTACGGACTCTCTCTATGATAATCGATGGGGCCTATACGTATGATTTTTCTTATGAACTGCCGGGTTCTCCATGCGAAAATGTAACCGAACAAGGGTTCTGCCATTTCCCCGAACGAATTGCCGAACTTTTCCCTGAAGATGATATCTTGGAGGGATTAGGGGCTTCGGGTTATGTCGGGGTCCCTCTGCGCGGAAGCAGCGACCGTGTCATCGGGTTGTTGTGGGTAATTTCAAAAAAACCGATGGATCTCCCCCCTCATGCGGAAGAAGTGATGAGTATCATCGCCGAAAAGGCCGGTGTGGAGATCGAGAGAAAGAAAGCGGAAGATACACTCGCCGAATACAAGGACGCGCTCGAGGAAAAGGTAGCAAACAGGACTGAAGAGCTCAAAAGATCTAAACAGGAGCTGGAGCGTACAAAAGACAAACTCAATTCCATCCTTCAAGCCATTCCTGATATTGTGTATCGGCTCGACCAAGACGGGTATATCACTTTTATCAATGATGCAGTAAAAAAATACGGCTATTCTCCACTCGACCTATTGGGAAAGAGTATGTTCACACTGGTACATCCTGAAGACAGAGAAAAGGCCAAACATCATCTCAATGAGCACCGCACCGGAAACAGGAAAACGGCTTCGATACACCTCAGATTGCTTACCCGGCAGCAGAAAGCAGTTCCGTTCGATATCCGGTTCGACCTTCCTTCTCCTCTTGTTTCAGTAGAAGCCGAAGGGCGGTACAGAAGCGGACGTGTAGATACTGAACACTTTTTAGGCACACAGGGGATTGCGCGAGAGGTCCCGGGACCTGATAAATCGGACAATTCTGATTACCGTATGATGGTGGAAAATGCCAATAGCGCGATTCTGCAATACGATATGGAAGGGAGAATAACGTTCTTTAACGATTCGGCAGTAAAACTGTTCGGATATACACGTGATGAGGTGCTGGGACGACCCGGTACGGAGTCTATCAATATGGACTACCAGAGCGATCTGCTTCAACAAGTTCTCTACAATACTGAAGATTTTGGACAGAATGAAAATGAAAACAGACGCAAAGACGGATCGCGAGTTTGGATCGTGTGGTCCAACAAGGCAATCTACGACAGTGCAGGCAACAAGAGCGGAATTCTCTGTGTTGCTACTGATATCTCCGAATTAAAACACTCCCAAGAGAGTGCCCAAAAAGCTTTAGAAGAGAAAGAACTGCTTCTCCGGGAAGTCCATCATCGGGTAAAAAACAATCTCCAGGTTATAGCGAGTATACTCAATCTCGAAATGTCCTATCTGCAGAATAAAGAGGATGAAGAAATCTTTCTCGACTGCCAAAATAGGGTAAATGCGATGGCCTTGGTCCATCAACAGCTCTATGAATCGGACAATATCGCACACCTGCGTATCAGAGAATATATCCGGGATCTCATTGATACTACTATAGATGCATATCAGGTAGATCCTGCCCGAATCCATATTCAGTACGAGATCGAGGAAATTGCAATCGGTATCGATACCGGGATCGTCTGCGGACTTATTATCAATGAACTGGTTTCCAACAGCATCAAGTACGCTTTTCCTAATGGACGGACCGGCAGCATTTCGATTTTACTAAAAAAAAGAACGGGAAAAAGTGCTGAATTGCAGGTAAGAGATGACGGCGTAGGGGTACCGGTAGATTTTGACTATAGAGACACCGATTCCCTAGGGCTTAAGCTGGTGGAGTCTCTGGTTGATCAAATCGGGGGGAACATAGAAATGGAAAATGATCACGGACTCTCCTGGAAGATTGGTTTTCAGCTTGTTCCCGAATAATACGGAATTTTCAAATTCTTACAATTTTTTTCTTGACATATGCAACCGTGTGCATTAGAATTACAAATCATGCACCCGTGTGCAGAACGTTTTATTTGCGGGAAAATGTGAATGACGATTCGCGATCTTGCGAGAATAGCCGGTGTCAGCCACTCCACTGTATCGAGAAGCTTGAACGACAGCCCTCTTATCTCGGAGTCAACAAAGAAGAGGATTCGCGAATTAGCAAAAAAATACCATTTCGAGTTAAACGCCAGCGCACAGAGTTTGAGCACCAGGAAAACAGGGACAATCGGAATTATTTTTCCGGAACTGTATGAGGAGTATCGGAATTTGCAGTATCTTGGGCTTTTATTGAACAACCTGCGCTACAGTCTCGAGAAAAACAATCTCGACAGCATAATTACTTTTCCTCGCAACCATTACACTCATCAGAGCAACATCGTACGGATGATCAAACGGAGGAAAGTAGACGGACTGCTCATGGTAATACCGGAAATCGAGGAAAACGACTGGAACTTCATTCTCGAATCCGATATTCCCTTTGTTCTCCTGCATTTCAAACAGAAACACCGCTATACCGAGGATATCGATTATCTTTATACGGACCATTTCAAGGGGGGATACCTCGCTACAGAACATCTGATTAAGGCGGGACATACTAAAATTCTCTGTTTGACGGACAAGCATGATTTTGCCGAATACGAAGACAGGACCGCCGGATATAAACGCGCGCTGTCGGACTACAACATCAAAGTAGATGAAAAACGGATATTTTCAGGAATCTGTACCTTCAAGTTCGGCTACGACGTTATCAGGGAGAATAAAGACATTCTCAAAGACACGGAAGCCATATTTGCTCAGGCGGATTTAATGGCATTAGGGGTTATCGAGGCGCTTCGGCAGGAAAATTATAAAGTGCCTCAGGATATAGCCGTGGTTGGGTATGATGATATCGAACTGGGAACATTTTTAAAACCAACCTTGACGACGATCCATCAGCCACGTGAGAAACACGCCGTTTTAGCAATAGAGCGGCTGGTGGAGTTAATCAACAATACAAATGTGGATGCCCGGATGCAGCTCACGGTCGAACCGAAGCTCATCGTTCGGGAATCGTGCGGAACAGGTAAACAACAGGCATGTAGTGCCTGATATAAAAATTTTTTGGAGGTAATTTATGAAAAAGCTACTATTACTGCTCTTAGCAGCAACCGTAGTTGTAGGTTTTGCTTTCGCCGGCGGAAGCCAGGAAGGTGAAGGAAAAGAGAAACAGCAAGTTGTCAATATCTTCGGAGCATTTGTCGACGAAGATGCCAGCCGTTTCGAAAAAAGTATGGTCCCTTTTGAGGAGGAGACCGGTATCGAAATCGAATATGAAGGTTCGTCAGATTTCGAGTCTTTGATAACGGTACGTACAGAAGGCGGAGACCCTCCCGACATCGCGGCTTTTCCCCAGCCCGGTTTGATGGCGGACCTTACACGGAGAGGTCACGTAATCGATTTAAACGATTGGTTCTCCCGGGACTATCTCGAAGGTCAATACAACGAAACCTGGCTGGATCTGGCTACTGTAGACGAAACGATGGCCGGTGTGTGGTACCGTGCGAGCCTAAAGAGCCTTGTATGGTATGCAGTGCCCGTTTTCGAGAAAGAAGGGTATGAAATACCGAAAACCTGGGACGAGATGCTCGCCTTAAGCGACCAGATGGTAGCGGACGGATACACCCCATGGTCGATTACCATGGAAAGTTCCGGAGCAACCGGATGGGTGGCAACCGACTGGATGGAAGATATTATGCTTAGGACCCAGCCGCCGGAGAAGTACGATGCATGGGTACAGGGTGAATTGCCCTTCAATTCTCCTGAAGTCAAACGTGCTGCAAAAATCATGGGTGAGATTTGGTTTAACAAAGACTATGTACTCGGAGGAACAAATACCATTTTAACTGCACCGTTCGGAGACGGAATCCATCCGCTGGTTCAAGACCCGCCGCGGGCCCTCATGCACAGGCAGGCCAACTTCATCCTTTCCTTCCTACCTGATCCTGAAGCAATAACCATCGGTGAGGAACTCGACTACTTCTATCTTCCTCCCATCGATGAAGAAGAGGGCAAACCGGTTCTCGGTGCGGGGGACTGTATCAGTGCGATGCAGGAAGATGAAGGGGTAAAAGGTGTAATGAAATATCTTACCACCGGGGAATCCACAAAAGCGTGGCTGCAGTCCGGTGGGTTCGTATCCCCGCACAAAGACACTCCTCTCGACTGGTATCCGACCGAAGCGGACCGCGGATACGCGGAAATTCTTCAGAATGCGGATACCTTTCGGTTTGACGCATCCGACCTCATGCCGGGCCAGGTGGGAGCAGGCTCATTCTGGAAAGGAATGGTCGATTATGTGAGCGGCGAAGATTTGGATAAAGTAATGCAGAGAATAGACGAAAGCTGGCCTGAAGAATAGAGGGTCTCATTACTTTTGAATCCAAATGAAAATTAAAGAGTACGGGCGGACAATACTGTCCGCTCGTACCCTCTTTCAAAAAAGGAGAGAGGTTTATGAAAGAAAAAACAGATCAAAACAGATTTATCTATTTATTGACGACGGCACCGGCGAGAGTCCTTGTCTCTCTCGTCGTTCCGATACTTACCTTTTTGGCCCTTTACTACAGTTTTCTGTTTATGCGGGACGCCGATGCTCCGAAACTGATTATTGGTATTGTAGCCCTGTTGGTAGGAGTTGGAGGCGTATGGCTTCTGTTCGCAGCTACCAATAATTTGGTGGAGATCATGCCCATTCGAGTCCGGGACGCCCTCCGACCGTTTGTTTTTGTCGGGCCTGCTGTTGCTGTACTACTGTTCTATATTGTCTTTCCCGCGGTACGAACAATCTGGATCAGCTTTTTAAACAGGACCTCGACTGAGTTTGTCGGGTTTAAAAACTACGCGTTCGTATTCACCGATCCGGAGATGCTTATCATATTGCGAAATACGCTTCTCTGGGTCTTATTTGTTCCTGCAGCAGCAGTTGCCTTCGGTCTCATCATTGCCGTCATGACCGACAGGCTGAAGGAGAGAACTGAAAAGGTCGTTAAATCGCTTATTTTCCTCCCAATGGCTATTTCGTTTGTCGGGGCAAGTGTCATTTGGCGGTTCGTCTACTACTATCAGCCCGCAGGGTATGACCAAATCGGGCTACTCAATGCCATTGTGACCGCCTTCGGCGGAGAACCGGTCGCGTGGCTTATTCTCCGCCCCTGGAATAATATCTTTCTATTAATAATTATGATCTGGCTGCAGACCGGATTTTCCATGGTTATCCAGTCGGCAGCGGTAAAAGGGGTCCCAAAGTCACTTTTGGAAGCTGCCAGGATCGACGGTGCGGGAGAAATCAGGGTGTTTTTCAATGTTATCATTCCCTATATCAAAGGAACGATACTCACGGTCTGGACAACTATTCTGTTCATGGTGCTGAAAATCTTCGACATCGTGTATGTCATGACGAGCGGTAATTATGAAACGGGGATTGTGGCCTCACGGATGTATAAGGAGGCGTTTATCTTCCGCAATTTTGGGCGCGGGAGCGCGCTTGCCGTGTTTCTCTTCATTGTGGTTATTCCGTTTCTCATCAGGAATGTTATACAGATGAGAGAGTCGAGGAGGTAGCGGTATGAGTGATATAACCAATAAAAACAGTTCTGCACAATTAAAACAGCAGCCTCCGAATATTGTAGCATTACGTGCGGCGAATACTGCCCGTAAGATACCGATGCGGGCTATTCTGTTAGTGCTTATTGCAATCTGGACCCTTCCCACACTCGGTCTTCTTGTAAGCTCTTTCCGCACGCCGGAAGCTATCCAAAATACGGGCTGGTGGGCCGCATTATTCAATCCCTTCGAAGGTAACCAATGGACATTCAGTAACTATAAACAAGTCCTTTTTGCCGACTTCATGGGATTGGCATTTTTTAACAGTCTTCTCGTCACGATCCCCTCGACAGTCATTCCAATAACTATTGCCGCGTTTGCTGCTTTTGCAATAGCCTGGATGGACTTTCCCTTCCGCGAAGGATTGTTCGTCATCATTGTCGGACTCTTAGTCGTTCCGCTGCAGATGGCGCTCATACCTGTCCTGCGGGTCTACACGAGAATCGACTTAAACGGGACATTTCTCGGAATTTGGCTGGCGCATACGGGGTTTGGTTTGCCCCTGGCAACCTATCTCCTCTACGGCTATATTTCGAGTATTCCTAAAGAGATTATCGAGTCGTCTCACGCCGACGGTGCCACCCCGTGGATGCAGTTTACCCGGTTGATTCTCCCCCTTTCGATGCCTGCTATTGCATCGTTTGCAATATTTCAGTTCCTGTGGGTATGGAATGACCTGCTCGTAGCGTTGGTTTTCCTCGGAACAAAGAAGGAGCTTGCACTCGTGACTACCAGACTGGCAGAGATGGTCGGTTCCCGCGGGCAGGACTGGCACGTACTGACCTCAGGTGCTTTTATTACTATGATTATGCCCCTGATAATGTTCTTCTCTCTCCAACGGTATTTCGTGCGAGGAATGATGGCCGGCTCTGTCAAGGGCTAACCCGCCCCCGTACCTGCAAGGCCGTAAATCAAAGGCCTTCGTACTGAAAAAACCGAATCTCCTTTTAACCGGTGAAGTGTTTTACTGAACTTCACCGGTTGTATTTTAACAGTTGTATCTTACCGTTACTTGACGGTATGGATATGATCGTAGAGGATTTAAGGAATGGAGCTTGGAAATAATATTTCGACAACGACAGGGTGGGAAATCGAAGAGACCGCATTCGAGAATGAACGGATCGTTACGACCGGGACCAATTACATGGTTGGAAATGGGTATCTCGGATACAGAGGCACACATTCGGAGTGGGATGCTTCATATTATGTTGCCTGTATTGTAACGGACACCTACGATATGGCGGACGGGAAATGGAGAGAATTGTGCAATGTGCCGAACGGTCTTTTTGCCTCTCTTGCCTGCACTGACTGCGGTAATGAGCAGATATCGGTTTTTACGGGTTTTCCGAAGCGTTACTCACGGAAGCTGGACTTGCGGACCGGGATCTATTCTCGCCTGCTTACATGGCGGGCGAGTACAGGAGGGCAAAACGGCAGGGGTGAAAACGGTAGTGCCTCAAAGGTTGTTACACTCCGGGTCAGCCGATTTGCCTCATACGAAAACATCCATCTTTTGGTACAGCGCCTCGAGATCGAAGCAGTTGAAGAACCGACAGAGATAACGCTTACTGCGGGGGTCGACGGCAACGTATGGTCCCTGAACGGGGAGCATTTTCGATCGTACCACTCTTTTGAAGAAAACGGTCTATTAGGAATGGAGACGGTGACGGGTGAGTTCGGCACTGTAATCGATGTCGTAACAGGGTTTTCTTTTGAGAAAGCCGGGGGTACCCGAGCCTCACAATCCGGTGGGCATTTTCGGGACGGAAAGGACAGCAATAAAGAAAACATCCGCACCTTTGCTATTTCTCTCACACCGGGCGAACCGACTGTCATTCTACAGTGTACTGCAATTTATACGAGTAACGATACTAATGCCCCGAGAGAGGCGGCAGTTTCTCTGGCAGGGCAGGCACTCGAACGGGGATACCAGGCTCTCGAGGCGGCGCAGAAAAAAGAATGGGAGAAGAAATGGGCCTTGTTCGATATAGCGATAGAGGGGGACCTGGAAACGCAAACAGCCCTGCGGTTCAACCTGTATCATAATATAATTGCCACACCGGCCCATACTGACCATCTTCCCATTGGCGCGCGGGGGCTATCCTGTCAGGCGTATCAAGGGGCCGCCTTTTGGGACCAGGAAATCTTCAACCTGCCGATGTTCCTCTTTACAGCTCCTCACATAACACGGAATCTTCTGATCTACCGGTACAAAACATTAGACGGAGCACGGCAGAAGGCCCGAAATCTCGGTTACAAAGGTGCGTTTTATGCTTGGATAAGCGGGAAGACCGGAAAGGAACTCTGTCCGTCGTTTTTTTTCAAGGATGTGTTTACCGGCCGCCCCATCCATAATCATTTCAACGATTGGCAGATTCACATCTCGCCCGACATCGTGTACATGGTGTGGAATTATTACAGGATTACCGGGGATTGGGATTTTATCCTCACCTATGGCGCCGAGATTGCCTTTGAAGTGGCCCGATTTCTCTGGTCGCGCGCGCACTTAAAAGTTGACAAAAATAGGTTCGAGATTATTCGGGTCCTCGGGCCGGATGAGTATCATGAAAATGTCGACAACAATGCATTTACCAACTATCAATCCAAATTTGCTCTCGAATATGCGATTGGGATATATGAAGAAATGGAGCAAAATCATCCTGAACTGCTCAGACCGGTTCTAAAAAAAATCGATCTTTTAAACGATGAGGTAGACAACTGGAGAGAGCTGCGGGACGCTTTATACCTGCCGCAACCTGATGCCCATACACGTTTGATCGAGCA
>CAZKZZ010000030.1:0-27993 GCA_964557375.1 uncultured Spirochaetales bacterium
GCCCGATAAGATTGCGTATGTTATTCCATTGACAAAAAATAGGACATTTTGTATATTGTACATCCAAATATAATGAACAGGTGCGTCATTATCGCCCTGTAGTTTTAAAGGAGATTCCTTTACCATGGCAAAACAGAAAAAGGGCAGTGTAGATATTATTGCTCTGCAGTGTACCGAATGCAACAGGCGCAACTATACGACAAAGAAAAACAGAAGAAACATGCAGGGCAAGTTCGAAATAAAAAAATACTGCAAGTTCGATAAAAAGCATACCCTACATAAGGAAACAAAGGTACGTTAGTGCTTTTATGCTGATATTAGGCCAGTAGCTCCAACGGCTAGAGCGCCGGTCTCCAAAACCGGATGTTGTAGGTTCGAATCCTACCTGGCCTGTGAAAAAATAGGAGAAATTATGAAAAAGATAATTCAGTTCTTCAAAGAGAGCTATGCGGAACTGAAAAAAGTTATATGGCCAAGTAAATCCGAGGTCGCTCAGTCCACGAAGATCGTCATCATATCTGTTATTATATTTGCAGTGGTATTAGGCCTAGTTGATTTTCTCCTGCTCCTCGGTATAGATGCGATCTTCTGATTCAATTTTCTAATTCTTTTTGAAGGAATAAAATGGCAAAAGGCTGGTATGTCGTCCATACCTACTCAGGATATGAAAACAAGGTCGAAAAGCATATCCGCACTCTCATGGAAAACGGGACCCTAGATGATGCGGTTACGGATGTGAAAGTGCCTGCTGAGGAGGTTGTGGAAGTAAAAGAGGGTAAAAAAAAGGTATCAACGAAGAAGTTTTTACCCGGTTATATATTATTAGAGATGGATCTTCCCGATCGGGGATGGAAATCGATCTGCGGACAAATCCGCAAAATCCCCGGTGTTACCGGTTTTGTAGGATCGATGCGTGGTATCAAACCGTATCCGATCTCCGCGGAAGAGGCTCGGAGTATCCTCCAAAAAGCTGGAGAGATAAAAACCGAGAAGACGATGAAACCGAAACAGAGCTTCGAAATCGGTGAAACTATCCGCATTATTGACGGTCCTTTTGACACGTTCACAGGTACAGTCGAAGAAGTAAATCTCGAAAAGGGAAAATTAAAAGTAATGGTAGGAATTTTCGGCCGCTCCACCCCTGTTGAGGTGGATTTTAATCAGGTTGAAAAGATCTAATTAGGAATTATCCCTGTGTTACAGGGCGCACGGCCTGCCCGGCCGTGCATCAAGTGGGAGTTCGTGCAGGTGGGAGCACCGGGTATGGACGTTTGCACCACAAACGGAGATTTTTATGGCTAAAAAGAAGATTGCAGCATTTATTAAGCTGCAGGTTCCGGCCGGTAAGGCAACGCCGGCACCGCCGGTAGGACCGGCATTGGGACCTCACGGAGTAAGCGCGCCTCAGTTCGTTCAGCAGTTCAACGACCGGACCAAGGACCAAGAGCCCGGACTGCTGATTCCGGTTGTCATCACCGTATACGCGGATAAGAGTTTCAGTTTCATTACGAAAACTCCGCCGGCGGCCGTACTCATCAAGCGGGCCTGCGGATTAGAAACAGCATCTGCCGAACCTCATAAGGTAAAGGTCGCAAAGATCAAAAAAAGCAAGCTGCAGGAAATTGCAGAAATCAAGATGCCGGACCTCAATGCGAATGATTTGGAAGCTGCGATGAAAATCGTTGCAGGTACAGCCAGAAGTATGGGCGTCGAGGTAGAGGGGTAGCTGTATGGGACACGGAAAAAAGTACGCTGATGCAAGAAAGAAAGTCAATAAAGAAGAAAAACTCCCCGTGGATCAGGCGGTGAGTCTGCTCAAAGAACTTGCTTTTGCAAAGTTTGATGAAACCGTGGAACTTGCAATACGGCTCAATTTGAAAAAGAGCCAAAATGTGCGAGACACGCTCGTCCTGCCGAACAAGGTTTCGAAAGAGATACAGATCCTGGTTTTCGCGAAAGGAGAAAAAGCGGAAGAAGCCAAGGAAGCGGGTGCCACCTATGTAGGCGACTCTGATCTGATCGAAAAGATCCAGGGGGGATGGCTCGATTTTGATGTAGCGGTAGCAACCCCGGATATGATGAAAGAAGTCGGAAAGCTCGGCCCGATACTCGGCAGAAGAGGGTTGATGCCGAATCCGAAAACTCGAACGGTTACTATGGACATCAAAGATGCTGTCGAAGAGTTGAAGAAGGGAAGAGTCGAATATCGCTCTGACAAAACCGGTATCATCCACCTTTCAATCGGAAAGGTGTCCATGGATGAACAGCAGATAATCGAAAACTTGGAAGCTGTTATGGCGGAAGTCAATAAGAAGAAACCAACCGATACGAAAGGTGAGTTTGTTCAGTCGGTAGCGGTAAGCTCCACAATGGGACCCGGCATAAAAGTTGCAGCCGGTGTTTAAATGAGCAGGTAAAGAAGAGGAGCGTAGAAAAATGGCATACGAAATAAGAAAATTACAGCAATATAAGATCGACGCAGTCAATGCTCTCAAGGAGCAGTTCGAACAATCGAAAGATTATATATTTACCGATTACCGCGGATTGACCGTAGAACAAATTACGGACCTTCGAAGAAAGCTCAGAGAGCAGAACGCCGAGTACCGTGTTGTAAAAAATAGGTTCGCGAAGATTGCTCTCAAGGAAATGAATTATGACAACTTGGAAGAGTATCTGGTAGGCCCAACAGCAGTCGCTTTGAGCAGGGACGAATCTGGGCCGATCGCAAAAACACTGTTCGATTTTGGGAAAGATGCACCCCTAGAGGTAAAAGGGGGCATTATCGAAGGCCAAGTGTTCACTTTCGAAGATGTCGAAGCGTATTCCAAGCTGCCGACGAGGGATGAGCTGATAGCTAAATTGATGGGAACGATGAATGCTCCCACTCAGAATTTCGTATCTATCCTTCAGCAGATTCCTTCCAAGCTGGTGCGGACGCTGCAGGCGGTCGCGGATGCGAAGCAAGGGGAGTAAAACAGGGCGTTTTCTATCGAAAACGCTTAGGAGTTTCTACGAAGACACCAGGGCGTTTTCTATCGAAAACGCTTAGGAGTTTCTACGAAACTCCATGATGCGAAGCAAGAGGGCTAAATAGTCAATGAACTGCGGGCCCCTGTAGGAGCCCTGCAGAATAAAATATACTTAAGCAGCATTAGTCTTCACAATTGTGTGAGCCATGCTACTGCTGCTTAGAGAGAAAGGAGAAGATAATATGGCTGCACCGACAAAAGAAGAAATTCTCGAGGCAATCTCGAACATGACTGTCCTCGAGATTTCAGAACTGGTCAAAGACATGGAAGAAAAATTCGGAGTTTCTGCTGCCGCACCGGTTGCAGTAGCAGCAGGAGCAGCCCCGGGAGCGGCCCCGGCTGCAGAAGCAGCTGAAGAGCAAACCGAGTTTGATGTGGTTCTTAAAGGTTTTGCCGACGGAAAGAAGATTCCGGTAATCAAGGAAGTCCGTGCCATTACCGGTCTCGGATTGAAAGAGGCAAAAGAACTTGTCGAAGCCGGCGATAAGCCCTTGAAAGAGGGAGTTTCAAAAGAAGAAGCGAACCAGTTAAAAGAAAAGTTAGAGGCGGCTGGCGCTACTATTGAGGTTAAATAGTAACAGGCTCGTTCGAAACAAAAAATTTACTCATAATAACCACCGGGGGTACAAGTACGCCTCGGTGGTTATACTGTCATTAGGGGGTGTTTAATGCCTGCTAAAGAAAAGGCAATTAATCGAATTTATTTAGGAACAGAATATGAAGAAGTGATGGAGCTTCCAAATCTCATCGATATCCAGCTTTCTTCATATGAACGGTTTCTCCAGATTTCAAGTCTTGAGCAACAGCAGCCTTTGAAACGGCTTGGATTGGAAGAAGTGTTTCAATCCACTTTCCCCATTGAGAGCCCCAACGGCGATATGCTTCTCGAGTATACTTACTATGTACTCGACAGAGAGAGCATCAAGCTCAGTGAAGCCGAGTGTAAGCAGAAAGGGCTCACATACGCTGTACCGATCAAGGCAAGAATCAATCTGATTTTTCAGGAAACGGGAGAAATCCGTCAGAAAGATATTTATATGGGCGACATCCCCCTCATGACCGACCGAGGTACATTTATTATCAACGGTGCCGAGCGGGTTGTTGTAAGCCAGATCCACCGGTCACCCGGAGTGATCTTTTCTCACGATAAGGGCGTGTATTCGTCCCGCATCATCCCGTACCGTGGTTCTTGGCTCGAATTTGAGATCGACCAGAAAAAAGAGCTCATCTACACCAAAATCGACCGAAAAAAACGGGTGTTAGGGACCCTCTTTCTCCGCTGTCTCGGTTATGAAACCCGCGAACAGATCATAGAGCTGTTCCACAAAACAAAAACGGTACCGGTTCTCGAAACCCGGGAGGAGAGGGAACTGCTCGTTGGAAAAGTATTCGCAAAGACGGTGTATGTCGAGAGTGATGGAGATTCCAAGAAACTCTACAAATCGGGTGAGAAAATACATCCCCATGATGTTGATGAACTACTCCATTCGGAGATTCATGAAGTCGAAATAATCGATTTCGAGCATCCTGAATCACTGCACTCCGAAATTATCTTGAACTGTTTTGAGCGTGAGGAAGCGAAGTTTACCAGGGGTGATCCCAATATCGATGAACCGACCAAGGAAGACGCCCTTATTGCACTCTACTCAGTATTGATGCCGGGCGAACCTATTACCTTAGAAAGTGCTGAGAAAGACCTCAATTCGATGTTTTTTACCTCCAGAAGGTACGATATGGGGGATGTCGGACGGTATAAACTCAATAAAAAGTTCGATTATGACCCTCCTTCGGCGGAACACGTACTCGCCAAACCGGATATTGTCAATACCATGACCTATCTGATCAAGGTGTATATCGGTGAGGCGAATGTGGACGACATAGACCATCTCGGAAACCGGCGAATCAGGTCGGTCGGTGAGTTGCTCGCAAACCAACTAAAGACCGCTTTTGCCCGCATGGAGCGGATCGCGAAGGAACGGATGTCGTTGAAGGAGACCGATACGATCAAACCGCAGGATCTCATATCCATAAAACCGATCGTTGCGGCCATTAAAGAGTTCTTCGGCTCGAGTCAGCTCTCCCAGTTCATGGACCAGGTAAACCCCTTAGCCGAACTCACCCACAAAAGGCGATTGAATGCACTCGGACCCGGAGGTCTTTCCAGGGACAGGGCAGGATTTGAAGTACGGGATGTGCATTACACCCATTACGGGCGAATGTGCCCCATCGAAACACCGGAAGGACCCAATATCGGGCTTATTGTAAGTCTCGCCGGGTACACACGGGTAAATGACTATGGATTTCTCGAAACTCCGTACAGAAAAGTATCAGAAGGAGTTGCCACCAAGAATATCGAATACCTTTCCGCCTTAGACGAAGAGAAATACTTCATCGCTCAGGCCAACGCACCCATCGATAAAAAGGGGAAATTTACATCAAATCTTATTTCGGTAAGAAAAGCGGGTGATTATACCACCAAGAACCCGGAATCAATCCAGTACATGGATGTCTCGCCCAAGCAGGTCATATCGGTGAGTACCTCTCTTATTCCGTTTCTCGAGCATGACGATGCGAACCGGGCCCTCATGGGGTCGAACATGCAGCGGCAGGCGGTCCCCCTCGTGTTTCCGGAACCTCCCCGGGTCGGTACCGGAATGGAGCATAAAACCGCGTATGATTCGGGCGTGCTGCTGAAGGCAAGACGGGGCGGAACTGTCGAGTATGTCTCTTCTAAAAGGATAGTTATCAAACCGAAGGATGCAAAATCAAAGAAAGAAATGGACGAGTACGATCTCTTGAAGTTTCAGCGGACAAACCAGGATACCTGCTTCAATCAGAAACCGATTGTCTCGATCGGGGACAAAGTCGAGGATGGGGAGGTCATTGCCGACGGACCAGCCACATCCAAAGGAGAACTTGCGTTAGGACGGAATATTCTGGTAGGTTTCGTTCCCTGGAACGGGTATAATTACGAAGATGCAATTCTCATCTCTGAGAACGTAGTAAAAGAGGACATTTTCACTTCCATCCATATAAAAGAGTTTTCCGTTGAGGTGAGAGAGACAAAATTGGGGCCGGAGAAATTGACCCGAGACATCCCCAATACGAATGAAAAAGCGCTCGACCAGCTCGATGAAGAGGGAATTATACGGGTCGGCGCCAAGGTGAAATCCGGCTACATTCTGGTGGGAAAAGTTACTCCGAAATCGGAGACGGAAACAACACCGGAGTTCAAGCTGCTCAACTCCATCTTTGGAGAGAAGGCGAAAGAGGTGCGGGATACATCCCTCAAGGTCCCTCACGGCATCGACGGTACGGTAATCGATATCCAACGGTTGAAACGCAGCGAAGGGGACGATTTGAACCCGGGAGTGGATGAAGTGGTCAAGGTGCTCGTCGCTACCAAGCGAAAACTCTCCGAAGGAGACAAGATGGCAGGAAGGCACGGAAACAAAGGTGTAATCGCCAGGGTCCTTCCTGAAGAAGATATGCCCTTTATGGAAGACGGCACACCGCTCGACCTCTGTCTCAATCCTCTCGGGGTGCCGTCGAGAATGAACCTCGGTCAGATTATGGAGACCGAGCTGGGCTGGGCAGCCAACGTACTCGACCAGTGGTACTCGACCCCTGTATTCCAGAGCGCTTCGAACGAGATGATTGCCGAAAAACTAAAAGAAGCCGGGCTCCCTGAAACGAGTAAGACGCCACTGTTTGACGGGCGTACCGGAGAAGCGTTTCAAAACGAGGTGTTGGTCGGGGTCATGTACATGCTCAAACTGCATCATCTCGTTGATGATAAGATGCATGCCCGGTCCACCGGACCGTATTCCCTGGTAACCCAGCAGCCGCTGGGAGGTAAGGCCCAATTCGGAGGACAGCGTCTTGGAGAGATGGAAGTGTGGGCTTTGGAAGCGTACGGTGCTGCCAATACACTCCAGGAGCTTCTGACCATCAAGTCCGATGACATGGCGGGAAGAGCAAAGATATACGAAAGTATCGTCAAGGGAGAACCTGCATCCTCGGCCGGAGTACCGGAGTCTTTTAACGTCTTAGTACAGGAACTCCGCGGACTGGCCCTGGATATTTCGATATACGATTCAAGAGGCAAACAAATTCCTCTCACCGAGCGCGATGAGGAACTGATCAATCGACAGGGGACCCATTTTTAATCCCTATTATAAGGAAGGGAAACTATGAGAGATATACAAGACTTTGACAATATTATGATTAAATTAGCCTCACCGGAGCAGATCCGAGCGTGGTCTTACGGTGAGGTAAAGAAACCCGAAACAATCAACTATCGTACACTCCGTCCTGAAAAAGACGGGCTGTTTTGCGAACGGATTTTCGGTACGACCAAAGAGTGGGAATGCTACTGCGGAAAGTTTAAGTCGATCCGCTACAAAGGGGTCATTTGTGACCGCTGCGGTGTGGAGGTGACTCATTTCAAGGTCCGCAGGGAACGGATGGGCCACATTGAGCTGGCTTCTCCTGTCTCTCATATCTGGTACTATCGGTCGGTTCCTTCCAGAATGGGGCTTCTGCTCGATCTTTCCATTGCTTCACTGCGCTCGATTCTCTACTACGAAAAATACATCGTCATCGATCCCGGTGATACCGATCTCAAAAAGATGGAACTGCTTACCGAAGAGGACTACATCGAAGCAAGGGAGCGGCACGGGATGAGTTTTACCGCCGGTATCGGCGCGGAAGCAATCAGGACCCTCCTCGAGGGGCTCGATCTGGATACCCTCAGTGCTGAACTGCGGAGTAAAATGCGTGAGAAGGGAGCAAAATCGGACAAGCGGCTTCTCAAACGGATCGAGATCGTCGAAAACTTTCGTGATTCTACCAATAAACCGGAGTGGATGATCCTGGATGTGATCCCGGTAATCCCGCCCGAGCTGCGGCCTATGGTGCAGTTAGACGGCGGCCGGTTTGCAACTTCCGATCTGAACGATCTCTACCGCCGGGTGATAAACCGAAATAACCGGCTAAAACGGCTCATGGCGCTGAATGCTCCTGATATCATCATTCGAAATGAAAAGCGGATGCTTCAGGAAGCTGTTGATGCTCTTTTTGACAATTCGAAGAAGAAAAGGGTCGTCAAAGGCGCTTCCAACCGCCCGCTCAAGTCCCTCTCCGATATGCTCAAAGGAAAACAGGGACGGTTCCGCCAGAACCTGCTGGGGAAGCGGGTCGACTATTCCGGGAGATCGGTTATTGTTGTCGGTCCGGAGCTGCAGATGCACCAGTGCGGGCTTCCCACGAAGATGGCGCTCGAGCTGTACAAACCGTTTATCATGAAAAAACTGGTGGAAAAGGACGTAGTATACAACATCAAGAAAGCTAAAACCTTAGTGGAGCAGGAAACGCCGGAAGTGTGGGCCGTTTTAGACGAAGTGGTCAAAGAGCATCCGGTTCTGTTAAACCGCGCCCCTACTCTGCACAGGCTCGGTATTCAGGCATTCGAGCCGGTACTGGTCGAAGGGAAAGCGATCAAACTGCACCCGCTCGTTTGTCATGCCTACAACGCGGACTTCGACGGCGACCAGATGGCGGTCCATGTACCGCTGACCCAGGCCGCCCAGATCGAGTGCTGGACGCTGATGCTCTCCTCGACCAATCTTTTGAATCCTGCAAACGGCACGCCTATCGTGTTTCCGTCTCAGGACATGGTCTTGGGGATCAATTACCTTACTCGAAATAAACCCGGAGCAAAAGGTGAAGGAAAACGATTTAGTTCGACGGACGAGGTACTGATGGCCTTAGAAGCAGGTGCTGTTGACTATGAGGCTATAGTAAAAGTTCCCGTCAATGGTGAAATAATTGAAACGACTCCGGGCAGAGTAATCCTGAACTCTGAATTTCCGGATGAACTCGAGTATGTAAATTATCCTATGGGAGATAAGGAGCTGAAGAGTTTCGTTGCTGAATGCTATCGTGACTATGATCAATACATCACGGTACAGACACTCGATATCATCAAGAACCTCGGGTTCAAGTACGCCACACTCTTCGGTGCTACGATCGGTATGGATGATATCGTCATTCCGGAACAGAAACGGGAGATGATCGATGAAGCAAATACCCAGGTAGAATCGATTCAGAACCAGTATCTGCAGGGTGTCATAACCCAGGAGGAACGGTACAACCGTGTCGTCGAGGTGTGGAGTAAGACAAACGAGGACCTTACAGGCGTACTTATGAAAACCCTTCGGGAAGATAGAGACGGTTTTAACCCCGTGTATATGATGGCCAACTCCGGAGCTCGCGGAAGCAGAACGCAGATCAGACAGCTCTCCGGTATGCGCGGTTTGATGGCCAAACCTTCGGGAGAGATCATCGAACTTCCCATACGGGCCAATTTCAAAGAGGGACTCTCCGTTATCGAGTTCTTTATTTCGACAAACGGTGCGCGGAAAGGGCTCGCCGATACAGCGTTAAAGACCGCTGATGCCGGTTATTTGACTCGACGGCTCGTAGACATTGCCCAGGATGTGGTGATAAACGAGTACGACTGCGGTACCATCAATGGAATCGAAATGGGTGCGCTCAAAGACGGTGAAGAAGTGGTCGAATCGCTTAGAGACAGAATAGAAGGACGGTTTACCCTCGAGCGGGTAAAACACCCCATCACTGGTGAGGTGATCGTCGACGTAAACGAGGAAATTACCGATGAACTTGCTCAGAAAATAGAAGATATCGGTATAGAACGGGTAAGAATCAGGACCGTGCTCACCTGTGAGGCAAAGCACGGCGTGTGTGTCAAATGTTATGGAAGAAACCTGGCAACAAACCGGCCTGTGGAGATCGGAGAGGCGGTCGGTATTATCGCTGCGCAATCGATCGGACAGCCCGGTACTCAGCTGACGATGAGAACGTTCCACATCGGAGGTGCGGCTACCAAAGTCAGTGAGGAAAACCGCATTGCTCTCAAGTATCCCGTATTGGTTCGAGAAGTCATCGGGAATACGGTAAAGACCGAAAACGGGAACATGCTGTTTACCCGGAAGGGATCTGTCGTTATCAGTAAGGTAATCAAGACAGTCGATATCAAGAAAGGTGATAAGGTCTTGGTCGAAGACGAACAAAAAGTGGTCGGAGGGGAAGATATTGTCCAGCGTAAAGGCGAAAAGGTGACTGCATCTGAAATTGCCTACGTGAAGACGCTGAAAGACAAGATACTTCTCATTGCCCAGCCCCAGAAGATAGAGATCCGAAACGGTGCTGAGCTGCTGGCTAAAGAGGAAGAGATCGTCGAGGCCGATGAACCGCTGGCCCTTTTCGATCCTTTCTCTGAGCCGATTATAGCTGAAACGAACGGGTTCGTGAAATTTCATGATATCGTGCTGGGGACCACCCTCAAAGAAGAGGTCAATGAGGATACCGGTAATATAGAAAAGAAAATCACTGAGTTTTCTCTCGAATCACTTCAGCCGCGTATTGCAATCGTCGATGAGTTCGAGAATGAAGTAGCTAACTATTTTCTCCCCGGGGCCGCCTATCTCAACGTCGAGGACGGTGCAGAGGTAAAAGCGGGAAGAACACTTGCAAAGCTGTTGAAAGAAAGTGTAAAGACTCGGGATATCACCGGAGGTCTTCCCCGGGTTGGAGAGCTTTTCGAGGCGCGCAGGCCGAAAAACGCGGCGATCCTCGCCCAAATCGGCGGAGTGGTCAGATTCAAAGGAATTGCTAAGAGTAAACGGGTCATCGAAATCGAGGACCCCTACGGTGTTGCTTATAAACACAGTGTTCCTATGGGCAGACATCTATTTGTCCGTGACGGAGATATGGTGGAAGCAGGCGAGATGCTCTGTGACGGTAATATGGACCCGCACGATATTCTCGATATCTTAGGGGAAAATGCACTGCAGCGGTTTCTTGTAAACGAAGTACAAGAGGTATACCGTCTGCAGGGAGTAAATATCAACGACAAGCATATTGGTGTTATCATCAGGCAGATGATGCGGAAAGTCGAGATCCACCAGGTAGGGGACACCAACTTCATATTCGGACAGCAGGTAGATAAGTACCGCTTCCACGAGGAAAACAGCAAAGTCATCCGTGAGGGTGGACAGCCCGCGGTCGCTAAACCGCTCCTGCTCGGTATCACCCGTGCATCGCTTAACATCGACAGCTTTATATCTGCAGCATCGTTCCAGGAGACGACCAGAGTGCTTACTAACGCGGCGATTGAAGGCAGTACGGACAGCTTGCACGGACTGAAGGAAAATGTTATAATTGGCCACCTCATCCCCGCGGGAACGGGAATCAAGGCGTACAAGAATATAAAACTGTTCGATGAGCATAGGGAAGATCTCGATGCTCATATGCAGGAAATATTAGAGCAGAGAAAGATTGCTCAGGAACTCGAAGCTCAGTCTTCAGAGGAAAAAGCTGAGAGCGAAATAAGCTTATAACAGCCTTCTGTAGAATCCCCGGTTTTTCCGGGGGAGAAGGCTGTTTTTAAACAAAACATGTAACTCATTTTTTTTGAAGCAGCTTGACAATTCTTAAAGGAGTTGTTATAGTCGTGCACGCTTTTATTGAGTGAGAAAAATAGGGAGTACGAATAGATGCCGACAATAAATCAACTTATTCGCAAGGGCCGAAAAAGAACGCTGAAAAAAACAAAGGCCCCTGCTCTAGACGCCTGTCCTCAGAAAAGAGGTGTCTGTACCAGAGTAATGACAGTAACCCCCAAAAAACCGAACTCCGCTTTGAGAAAGGTGGCAAGGGTTCGGCTTTCAAATGGAATCGAAGTTACAGCGTACATTCCGGGAATCGGGCACAATCTTCAGGAGCACTCCGTTGTGTTACTGAGGGGAGGGAGGGTAAAAGACCTCCCAGGTGTACGGTATCACATCATTAGAGGGGCTAAAGATACGTTAGGCGTAGACGAAAGAAAGAAAGGTCGGTCGAAATACGGAACGAAGAAACCGAAGGCGTAATAAGGAGAAGCAATGCCAAGAAAAAAGGCGATTACAACGTATAAAGAAGTCTTTGATCCTAAATATATGAGTCCGGTTGTAGGAAAGTTTGTTACCCGGATGATGCTCGACGGAAAAAAAGCTCAAAGTAATAGAATTTTAAATGACGCGTTCAACGTATTAGCAGAGAAAACAGGTAAAGAACCGCTCGAGGTGTTTCTAAAAGCCCTCGATAATGTGAAGCCGCTCGTGGAGGTAAAGTCGAGACGAGTCGGCGGGTCGACGTATCAGGTGCCTGTCGAAATACGGGAAACGAGAAGGGAAGCTCTTGCGATGCGGTGGATCATCAAGGCGGCCCGGGAAAGGAAGGGCAACACGATGAGCCACAATTTGAGCACGGAATTGCTCGATGCATTTAATTCCGCCGGGACGGCATTCAAGAAAAAAGAAGATACGCATAGAATGGCGGAGGCAAATAAAGCGTTTTCACATTACAGGTGGTAGAAGTAACGGAAAAAGTAAGAGTTATATTGTAAAAAAATTGTTAAAACTACTTGATTGATACATCTATTTACGTTATTTTATGCATCCGGTTGTCCTGCCGGAAAAGGATCAAGAGGCAGGACCGGTAAGATAATAGAAGAGTTATTCGAAAGGAATTAAAACGCTTCGAGTAACAGGTGCGGCTCTTGAGCCAAACCAATCATCCTGAATAACGGTACATGGTATCGGGGGTATCCAATTGGTTACACAATGGATATTGCGTAAACGGGTGGTAAGGTGGTACAAGGCGAACCTTTTTTTAAACCATGGCGGACTGAGTGTTCTTCGGTTTTGTTAAAAAGAACGCGTTCGCTAATATGAAAAGTTTCGACTACCTGCCATAGTAGCCTTGTCAAGCGCAAACAAAAGTTCACCCGGCGTGTAATAATAGATACAGGTAACGGTTGTACCGCGTTGCCGCTATATGTGCAATCAATAAGCTTTTTTAAAGAGCATAATGATATATTAACGAAGGCTGTTAAAGAGTAGATCTTAAGGAGGAAGAGATGGCGAAAGCAAAATTTGAGAGGACGAAGCCACATATCAATGTTGGTACCATCGGCCATGTTGACCATGGAAAGACAACCCTCACCGCAGCTATTACCATGATTTCTGCAAAGAAATTTGGTGACAGAGTAATGACGTACGATGAAATCGATAATGCTCCTGAAGAAAAGGAACGGGGTATTACGATCAATACTCGGCACGTTGAGTATCAAACAGATAACAGACACTATGCCCATGTAGACTGTCCGGGACATGCTGACTATATAAAGAACATGATTACCGGGGCGGCCCAGATGGATGGTGCGGTTCTTGTCGTTGGTGCTGATGACGGTCCGATGTCTCAGACACGTGAACACATCTTGTTGGCTCGTCAGGTAAACGTACCTGCGATTATCGTGTTTCTCAATAAAACAGACCTTGTCGACGATCCGGAACTGATTGATCTCGTTGAAATGGAAGTTCGTGAACTTCTTACTCAGTACGATTTCCCCGGAGACGACATTCCGGTCATCAAAGGATCAGCTTTCCAGGCAATGGAAAACCCTGATGATCCTGAGAAAACTGCACCGGTCGTGGAACTTCTGAACACGATGGATGAGTACTTTCCGCTTCCGGAACGGGATGTTGACAAACCGTTTCTTATGCCTATCGAGGACATTTTCTCGATCCAGGGACGCGGTACCGTTGTAACAGGAAGAATCGAACGCGGTAAGATCGAGGTTGGTAATGAAGTCGAAATCGTGGGTATTCACGAAACAACCAAAACTACTGTAACCGGGGTCGAGATGTTCAATAAAATTCTCGATTATGGAGAAGCGGGAGACAACATCGGAGCACTTCTGCGCGGTATCGACAAAAATGCTGTAGAACGGGGTCAGGTCCTCGCAAAACCGGGAACCATAACTCCGCACAGAAAGTTTAAAGGAACAATCTATTGTCTTACCAAAGAAGAAGGCGGCAGGCACAGTCCTTTCTTTTCCGGGTATAGGCCGCAGTTCTATTTCAGAACAACTGATATTACCGGAACGGTTACCCTTCAGGAAGATAAGCAGATGATTATGCCTGGTGACAACACGGAAATCAATGTCGAACTGATTTATCCGATTGCTATGGAAAAAGGACTGCGGTTCGCAATACGTGAAGGCGGTCACACTGTTGCAAGCGGCCAGGTAATTGAGATCACAGAATAAGAAAAGATAGGTGTTTTACCGTCTGCCTTGCATACGGTGAAACACCTTAGTTTTGAGGGCAAGGAGAAATAATGGCAACGAAAGACAGGATTCGGGTCAGGCTGAGAGGCTTTGACGTTGAACTCATAGATCAGAGTGCAAAATCCATTGTACAAACTGTAGCGAAAGCGGGAGCAAAAGTTGCGGGCCCTGTACCGCTTCCGACCAAGATCAATAAGTTTACCGTATTGCGGTCTCCGCATGTTAACAAAAAGGCGCGGGAACAGTTTGAAATGAGGACGCACAAGCGACTTATCGATATTATCGAACCTTCACCTGCCGTTATGGATGCCCTCATGAAATTAGAACTGCCTGCAGGCGTCGATGTCGAAATAAAGCAGTAGCAGAACAGAAAAAACTGAAGTAGAACGTGGGGAAAACGATGATCGGATTGATTGGCAAGAAAGTAGGGATGACACAGGTATTCGATGAAACAGGACTGTTAACCGCAGTTACTGTTATTCAGATAGATGATAATACCGTCGTTTCTCAGAGGACTGAAGAGCGGGACGGCTATGAAGCTGTAGTCCTTGGTATCGGAGAAATGAAAGCGAAGCGGGCAACAAAACCGTACGCCGGTCAATTTAGTGAAGGAATAGCTCCACAAAAGAAGCTGATGGAGTTTCGGGATTTTGAAAAAGAATACGCTGTCGGAGATACCTTCGGAGTCGAACTGTTCGAAGGCCACGGATTTGTCGACGTAACCAGCGAATCGAAAGGCAAGGGGTATCAGGGAGTGATGAAGCGGCACGGTTTTACCGGCGGAAGAAAAACCCACGGTTCTAAATTCCACCGGGGTCTTGGTTCTACCGGTATGGCTGCAACACCATCAAAAATCCATAAAGGCACGAAAATGCCCGGAAGAATGGGCAATAAAAAAACAACCGTTCAAAACTTAAAGGTTGTAAAGATCGACCCCGAAAAAAAGGTGTTGCTCGTAAGCGGTTCCGTGCCTGGCGAACGCAACGGTATGGTTATAGTCCGTTCGGCGAAAAAGAAGGAAATATAGGCAAGGCGGTAAACAACCATGGAAGTGAAAGTCTTTTCAATTGACGGGAAAGAGAAAAAGAATATAGAACTCAGCGACGCAGTGTTTGGCAGGGAAGTAAACGAAGGTGTCATCTACTATGCCATAAACAATGAACTCGCCAATAAAAGGGTAGGGACCGCTTCTGTTAAAACCAGGGGCGAGGTCCGGGGTTCAAAATCGAAACCGTGGAGACAAAAGGGTATCGGACGCGCCCGGGCGGGTAGAAGGCGTTCCCCGGTATGGGTAGGCGGCGGCATTACGTTCGGACCGAGACCGCGGGATTACAGTTATAAGATGCCCAAAAAGTCCAAACGTGCTGCAATGAAGTCGGTCTTGAGTCTGAAGGTCGCTGAAGAGCGCCTCAAGGTCATAGAAGATTTTCGTATCGAATCGGGTAAGACAAAGGACCTCATGAACATACTCAAAAACTTTGTCCGGGATGAGAATACCGTTCTTATTCTTCATGATGATGACAAAATGTTAAAACGGGCCGGAAGGAATATTCCCTGGCTCAAGTTTCTTTCTTTCAACAGGCTCAATGCACATGATCTATTCTATGGAAAACATGTTTTACTTCTCGAGTCTGCTGCGGGCAAATTAAACGAATTCTACAACGGTGACGGCAAAAAGGAATAGCACGATGGATATAGAGAAAGTTATACAAGAACCGCTGGTAACGGAAAAAACAAATCGTTTTGTCGAAGAGACACCAAAAAAGTATGTTTTTAAGGTTGATGTACGGGCGAACAAACATGAAATTATGGAAGCAGTACAGCGTTTGTTCTCTGTAAAACCGATAAAGTGCAACGTGATCAATGTAAAAGGAAAACCGAGAACAGTTCGTTCCCGCTCCGGATACAAGACAGGCAACACCGGGACCTGGAAGAAAGCGATAATAACCGTCGCCGAAGGTGATACGATCGACATTTTCGAAGGTGCATAAGAAGTATAGAGAAACGAGGGAGAAGTAACAGTGGCTTTAAAACAGTACAAACCGACAACGCCGACACTTCGATACAGGACAACGCTGGACAATAAGGAGTTGACCTCCTCGAAAGGGCTTAAATCAAAAAAGAAAGGAAAAGTCCAGGGCGCGGGAAGAGATTCAAACGGCAGGATCAGTGTACGAAGGCGGGGCGGCGGACATAAAAGAAAATACCGGAGTGTTGATTTCATGCGTGATAACCACGGTGTGCCCGGAAAAGTCGTCGCAATTGAATATGATCCGAATAGAAGCGCAAACATCGCTCTTATCAACTTTGCAAACGGGGACAAGCGGTACATTATCGCCCCGAACGGGCTCAGCGTAGGTTCTCAGGTAATGAGCGGACCCGAAGCACCGATAGAAGTCGGGAATGCACTTCCACTTTCGAATATACCTCTGGGAATGACCGTCCACAATGTGGAGCTCAAACTCGGTAAGGGAGGCCAACTGGCCAGATCTGCCGGTTCCGGTGCCGTTATTGTGGCCAAAGAAAAAGATTACGTTACTTTAAAACTGCCTTCGAGTGAGATGCGTATGGTTTTCAAAAAGTGCTACGCCACCATCGGTGAAGTGGGTAATGAAGACCACATGAATGTATCGCTCGGTAAAGCGGGAAGGTCCCGCTGGAAGGGGAAACGACCGAAAGTCCGTGGTGTTGTCATGAATCCGCATGACCATCCCCATGGAGGCGGTGAAGGAAAGACTTCCGGGGGACGCCATCCGGTTTCTCCCTGGGGTCAGCCGACAAAGGGATATAAAACGCGTAAGAAGAAAAAACAGTCGGACAATTTTATTGTGAAAAGAAGGAAATAGGAGTAAGGCGTGTCACGATCGATAAAGAAGGGTCCATTCATAGAAAAAAAATTGTTTAAACGTGTCGTGGAGATGAGTAAATCCGGAGAAAAGAAGATGATTAAAACATACTCCAGATGCTCGACGATTATACCGGAAATGGTAGGTTACACTATTTCGGTTTACAACGGAAAACAGTGGGTCCCGGTTTATATCACTGAAAATCTCGTAGGACATAAATTGGGCGAGTTTGCCCCGACGCGGGTGTTTCGTGGTCATGCCGGTTCAGACAGAAAGATAAAAAAATAACGCAGGTATAGAGGTTTTTGGAGCTGTCATGGAAGCAAAGAAAGGATACAGAGCACAGGGCAATTACATCCTCATGTCCCCAACCAAAATGAGGAGAGTTGCGAACGAAATACGAAGAAAACCGTACTCAGAAGCGATCGCTCTCTTGGAGAGTCTGCCTCAGAAGAGTGCAGGGATTATTAAAAAGATCATCCAGTCTGCTGCGGCGAACGCGCTGGTGCAGAACAAGCAGCTCGATGAAGAAATGCTCTATATAAAAGATCTACAGATTAATGAAGGACCCCGATACAAACGGATCTGGCCGAGAGCGCGGGGAAGAAGGGACATCCTTCTCAAACGGCTGAGCCACGTATCGGTGGTGGTTGATGAAATAACGAATATGGGAGAGTGATGTGGGACAAAAAGTAAATCCGAATGGGATGCGTTTAGGAATAAATAAAACTTGGAAATCCCGGTGGTATGTAGACCCCAGGGAGTATGCCGATACACTGCATGAAGATCTTGCCCTCCGGAAGGCGCTCGAATCGTATCCGGAAACAAAAGGAGCCGAGATCGCTGATGTAGAAATCGTCAGGCACCCGCAGCGGATTACTATTGTCATCCACACATCACGTCCCGGTATCATAATCGGTGCCAAAGGGTCGAACATCGAAAAAATCGGTGCGAGGCTCCAAAAACTTGCCGGTAAAAAGATCCAGATAAAGATAAAAGAGATCAAGAAGCCGGAAACACACGCCCAACTGATCGCGGAAAATGTAGCGAGGCAGCTTCGTTCGCGGAGTTCATTTAGGCGGGCTATTAAGATGGCAGTTAATAACGCCATAAAAGCAGGAGTGCAGGGAATCAAGATTCGGATTGCCGGAAGACTCGGCGGGGCGGAAATGTCACGTGAGGTAACCTACAAGGAAGGACAGATACCTCTCCACACGTTCCGGGCAAATATCGATTACGGTTTTGCAAAATCGGAGACGACATTCGGGGTAATCGGCGTAAAAGTGTGGGTCTTCCACGGGGAGATTCTCAAAAAAGACCAAAAAGAAGATGCAGGACTTCTGCTGCGTGATAAACGGGAAAAAGTAGGGGCAAAAGGATAAATACAAATGCTTAGTCCAAAACGAACGAAATACAGAAAACAGCAGCGAAATAGAATAGCCAGCAAAGCCTCAAAGGGCAACACCATTGCTTTTGGCGAATATGGACTCGTATCAACAGAGCCGAAATGGATTACAAATAGACAGATCGAAGCGGCTCGAATCGCCATGACGAGACATGTAAAACGGGGAGGAAAAGTGTGGATTCGGATCTTCCCGGACAAGCCGTATACCAAAAAACCGGCCGAAACCCGTATGGGAAAAGGAAAGGGAAACCCGGAATACTGGGTTGCTGTTGTCAAGCCGGGTACCGTGCTATTCGAGATGGCAGGAGTTCCGAGAGAACTGGCCTTTGACGCAATGAGGCTGGCCGGGAGTAAACTGCCGATAAAAACCAAATTCGTAGTCAGAAGAGACCTGGAGTAGAAAAATGAGAGATTCGTTTAACGATCTAACCTACGAAGAACTGTATACCAAGCGGGAAGAATTGAAGAAAAAGCAGAGGGATATTTATTTCAACACCATTATTGGGCATGTAGATAATCCTCTCGAGAAACGGACTCTGCGCAGACAGATTGCACGTCTTAATACCATAATACACGAATTCGATCTCGGGATGCGGCAGGTAAAGGAGTAAGAGGTGTCAACGAATAGCGAAAGTAAAGCCAAACAGAGGAGAACATACACCGGAATGGTGGTCAGTGACAAAATGGACAAAACGATTGTTATCTCAGTTACCACCATGAAGCTTCATAAGCTGTATAAGAAGTACATTACCCGATCGAAACGGGTCAAAGCCCATGATGAGGAAAACAGTGCCCGGGTTGGAGATAAGGTAAGAATTGTTGAAACAAGACCTCTTAGTAAAGAGAAACGGTGGCGCCTCTTTGAAATTGTAGAACGGGCGAAATAATCAGAAAGGGAAGAGGGTACTATCATGGTACAGATGATGTCATATCTGAATGTAGCGGACAACAGCGGCGCAAAAAGAGTACAGTGCGTAAAGGTATTAGGCGGCAGCAAGAGAAAAACGGCGGGTATCGGGGATATCATCGTTGTTGCAGTTAAAGACGCATTACCGAATGCCGCAATCTCGAGGGGTGATGTCAGGCGTGCAGTAATCGTGAGAACGAAAAAGGAGTTCAGGCGAAAAGACGGAACGTATATTCGTTTTGATGATAATGCATGTGTGATAATCGATATGAACCAGAATCCGCTCGGAAAGAGGATTTTTGGACCGGTTGCACGGGAATTACGAGAAGCGAACTTTATGAAGATCATTTCTCTTGCCCCGGAAGTTCTATAATCGAGGAAAAACGATATGAGTATAGAGAGCAAAAAATACAAAATTAAACGGGACGATCAAGTAATGGTTGTCACCGGGAAAGACAAGGGAAAAACCGGCAAAGTGCTCAAAATCGATCGGACCAAAGACCGAGTAATCGTGCAGGGGCTGAACATGGTAAAAAAGGCAGTCAAGCAGCGCCGACAGGATGAAAAAGGCGGAATTATCGATATCGAGGCCGGTATTCATGTATCAAATCTTATGCTGATGTGCAAAAAATGCGGTCCGACTCGTACCGGATATACCTTTGAACAAGATGGAAAGAAACGAGTATGCCGGAAATGCGGGGAGCAGGTGTAATGGCTAAAGAAACGACGAAGGAAAAACCAAAAGAAAAACCAAAGGAAAATTACATACCGAGCCTAAAACAGCGATACAGGCAGATAACCGGAGAGCTGAAAGATGAGTTCGGATACGCTTCTCACATGCAGATTCCCACCGTTCGAAAAGTGGTAGTAAGCATGGGAGTAGGCGAGGCAATAACTAACAAGAAACTTCTTGATGCCGCACTCCAAGAACTCGCGTTGATCACAGGTCAGCGTCCGATCAAGACCAAAGCCAAAAAATCGATTGCGAATTTCAAGGTGCGAAAAGGTATGGAAATTGGTGCAAAAGTTACCTTACGGGGAAATTACATGTGGGAGTTCCTAGACAGGCTTCTCAACGTCTCTCTTCCCCGCGTCAAAGATTTTCGGGGAGTGAATCCGAATGCTTTTGATGGACACGGCAACTATTCCTTAGGAATAAATGAACAGATCATTTTTCCGGAAATCGATTACGATAAGATAGAGCGAATAAGTGGACTCAATATCGTTATTGTGACTTCTGCGCCTACAGACCAGGAGGCGAAGGGTTTGCTGCTGAAACTCGGTATGCCTTTTAGAAAATAGATGAGGGGATGTGAATGGCCAAGAAATCATTGATTGTTAAAGCACGAAAAAAACCAAAATACATGACACGCAAGGTAAACAGATGCAGAATTTGTGGCAGACCGCGCGGCTATATGCGTAAATTCCAGATGTGCAGAGTTTGTTTTAGAAATCTGGCAAGTGAAGGTTTGATACCTGGTGTAACCAAATCAAGCTGGTAGGGAGAAGAAAATGGCAATATCCGATCCTGTTGCTGATATGTTGACGAAGATCAGGAACGCCTGTGTGGCGAATTTCGAAAAAGTAGATATTCCGACTTCAAAGATGAAACTGGAAGTAGTTAAAATAATGAAAAACGAAGGGTTCATCAAAAACTTTAAAAAGATTACTCATAACGGGTTCAACTACATCCGGATCTTCTTAAAGTATGATGATAATGCCCAGCCGGTTATCCACGGGATAAAAAAGATTTCGACACCCGGCAGGAGAATGTACTCGGGCTATAGAAAAATGCCCCGTGTGCTCAATGGTTATGGAACGTTGATTGTTTCCACGTCCTCAGGTATTACTACCGGGAAAAAAGCTATTGAGAAAAAAGTAGGCGGAGAACTAATCTGTTCAATATGGTAGAGGAGATTTTGTTATGTCTCGTGTAGGGATAATGCCGGTAACCATACCGGATGGAGCGAAAGTAGAAATTAAAGAGAGTGAAATCACTGTCGAAGGGCCGAAAGGGGTCCTCAAGCAGAGTTTTTCACCGGAAGTAACCATTGAAGTAGAAAATAATCAGGCGGTTGTCGCGAGAACCAATGAGTCCAAGCGAGCCAAATCGATGCACGGTCTCTACAGGAATCTTCTCAATAACATGGTTATTGGTGTTACAACCGGTTTCTCGAAGACTCTGCTCATAAACGGAGTTGGGTATCGTGCGGAAGTACAGGACAATACCCTGATACTAAATCTTGGATATTCCAACCCGATAGAAGTACCTATTCCGGAAGAGCTGGATATTACCTGTGAGGGAAATAATAGAATTATTGTCTCCGGCGTTGATAAGCAGAAGGTCGGACAGATGAGTGCCGATATTAGGTCTTTGAGACCGCCAGAACCGTATAAAGGTAAAGGAATTCGGTATGAAAATGAGTACGTGCGGCGAAAAATTGGGAAAGCGGGTGTAAAGTAGAGGTAATACGATGAGAAAACTGCAGGAAAAACTACGGAAGCGTACACAGAGAAAAAATCACATCCGGAAAAAGGTGTACGGAACAAAAATACGGCCCCGCATGAGTGTCTTTAAGAGCAACAAGCATATGTATGTTCAGGTAATCGATGATGAAGCAGGCCACACAATTGCTTCGGCCAGCACGATTGAACCGGAAAATAAGGAGCTTGGTCTCTGTGTCGAAGACGGTGAGAAATTGGGTACCATTATTGGTGAACGGCTCAAAGAACAAGGTGTTAAAGAAATAGTTTTCGACCGCAATGGGTTCCCCTATCATGGGATCATAAAGGCGGTAGCTGAAGGTGCACGGAAGTCAGGAATCAAGTTTTAGGGGGAAGAAGTGGATCAAAATAGACAGGAAAGACAAGACCATGAAGTCGAATATATAGAAAAACTGATTAGATTGAACCGGGTGGCCAAGGTTGTAAAAGGGGGAAGACGGTTTTCTTTTTCAGCGTTGGTCGTTGTCGGTGATCAAAAAGGAAAAGTCGGATACGGTTTTGGAAAGGCAAACGATGTTTCCGAGGCAATCAGAAAGAGCATCGAAAAAGCGAAGCATAATATGATCTCTGTTCCAATGCAGCAGAGCACCATACCGCATCAGGTAATCGGAAGATTCAACAGTGCGGAAGTGCTCTTGAAGCCCGCATCGCCGGGAACCGGGGTTATTGCCGGAGGACCGGTCCGTGCAGTTATGGAAGCTGCCGGTATAAACGACATTCTGAGTAAGTCGCTCGGGTCCCAGAACACAATGAATATTCTCAAGGCTGTCTTTGACGGACTTGAACACATACTCAATGCAAAAAAAGTTGCGAAAGACAGAGGCAAGACTCTGCAAGAAATGTGGGGTTAAAGAATGGCTAAAAAATTGAAGAAACTGAAGGTTACACTGATCAAGAGTGCAGCGGCAAAAAAACCGAAACAGCGTAAAACGCTCGACGCACTTGGATTAAGGAAAATCAGTCAAAGCGTTGAAAAAGAGGCAACACCTGCCATTCTCGGAATGATCAAAGTTGTCTCCCATCTTGTCTCGGTAGAGGAGATAAGCTGATTATGAGTGAACAAATGCAACTGAAAGCTCCGAAGGGAGCAAATAGAAAGAAAAAAATCATCGGTAGAGGCAACGGCAATACCAAAGGTGCCAAGTGCGGTAGAGGGGACAAAGGGCAGAACTCCCGCTCAGGCGGCCGGGTGCGTCCAGGGTTCGAAGGCGGACAGATGCCGCTCTATCGGAGGATCGCGCGGAGAGGTTTTTCGAACTATCCTTTTAAGAAGGAGTTTCAGATCGTAAATCTCGGTGATCTAAACGATAAATACAAAGACGGTGATACGGTTACGAAGGATAATCTCAAAGAAAAGAAGATTATTAAATCGGCAAAAATTCCCGTAAAAATACTCGGGGACGGTGATCTCGAGCGCAAACTGACCATTCAGGTTGATAAGGTCTCGAAGTCCGCGACCGCCAAAATCGAAGAGAAGGGCGGCAAGGTTGCGGAAGCAGAACCGAAAAACGAGAAGGCGGAGGCGAAGGCGAAAGCCGCTGATTCTAAAGCGAAGGCGGAACCGAAAGCAAAACCGGAACCGAAAGCCGAAGCAGAACCGGAATCAGAAACCACAGAAAAAGAAAACGAGTAGGGTGATTATATATGGCAAGTAATCCGTTGGCAGACATATTTCGCATCAAAGATCTACGACAGAGAATTCTCTTTACACTATTTATTCTCGTAGTTTTTAGACTGGGAGCGACTCTGCCCATCCCCGGAATTAATATTAATGCCATAAAACTCTATTTTATGGCCCAACAAAGCGGCGGGGGAATCGGAATTACGGAGTATATCAACTTCTTCTCCGGGGGGGCATTTTCTAATTTTTCGGTATTTATGCTGGGTATTATGCCCTACATATCGATGTCCATTATTATGCAGTTACTGCTCTTGGTCTTTCCCCGGTTGAAAAAAATATCCGAAGAAGAGGGCGGAAGAAAAAAGATCCAGCGGTACACCCGGTACGGGACGGTCATCGTCTCTCTTATCCAGTCATACGCGGTTACCATTTATGCCGACCAGATCCCGGATGCGATCACTATGGCAAGACTGCCGTTCAATCTACTGGCTATGGGAACAGTAACGACCGGAACGGTATTCCTCATGTGGCTCGGCGAACAGATTACCCAGCGGGGGGTTGGAAACGGTATTTCTCTTCTTATTTTCGCGGGAATTGTTGCCAGGATGCCCAATGCGATATTTACCCTCTCCGACAAGATAAAAACGAGGGAACTGAACCCGGTTTTTGTTATTGTTGTACTTGCTATGTTTGTCGGTGTTGTTGCTTTGGTTATATACGAGCAGCGGGGGCAGAGGAAAATTCCGGTACATTACGCCAAGAGGGTCGTAGGGAGGCGGATGTATGGAGCACAGAATACATACATTCCCTTCAAGATCAATCCGTCAGGGGTAATTCCTGTCATATTCGCTTCGTCGATATTGACATTTCCGCTGCAGCTGGCAAGCAACCTCGGTACGAAAGTACAGTGGCTTGCTGATTTTTCATATTGGCTGCGTCCCGGAGGGCCGGCATATATCATCGCCTATACTCTGCTCATTATATTTTTCGCCTATTTCTACACGCAGGTAACACTGAATCCTGTAGAAATTGCGCGGCAGATACGGGAAAACGGGGGTTCGATCCCAGGCATTAGGACCGAAAGGACCGAGGAATATCTTAACAGAATTTTGAGCAGAATCATTCTGCCTGGTGCGATTTTCCTCGCGTTTATTGCTATTATCCCCACGATCATTCAGGGCATCTTTAACTTCCCGCCCGATGTGGCGATGCTTATGGGCGGTACATCACTCCTGATCATGGTTGGAGTAGACCTGGACACCATGTCCCAGATAGAAGGGCACCTGCGCATGCATCACCACCAGGGGCTTGTTAAGAAAGGCAGGATAAAGTCGAGGAATCTGTAGGAGAAAGCTATGAAAGTAAGAGCAAGTGTAAAACCAATCTGCGATGATTGTAAGATAATTAGACGGAACGGGGTTTTACGAATCATTTGTAAAAATCCGAAACATAAACAGCGGCAGCGCTAAGTGAGGATAGTATGGCACGAATTGCAGGAATAGACTTACCGAACAAACACACGAGGATAGCACTCACGTATATTTACGGAATCGGTCACTCTCTAGCGAGAGAGATTTGTGAGAAAGCGGGTGTAGACCCGGAATCACGAATAAACGAGCTGAGCAGTGAAGACATTACCAAACTGCGAAGAATTATCGATAGTGATTACACGGTCGAGGGGCGATTGCGGACGGAACAGTCTCTCAATATAAAACGGTTGATGGATATCGGCTGTTATCGGGGTCTGCGCCATAGAAGGGGGCTTCCTGTGAGAGGGCAGAGAACGCGTACGAACTCCAGGACGCGGAAAGGTAAGAAGAAAACCGTTGCCGGTAAGAAAAAAGCGGTGAAATAGCTGCCGACTATTGAGGAGTTAACCATTGGCAAAAGCAAAACCAAAAAGAAGAAAAGAGAAAAAAACAGTACATGTTGGCAATGTCTATATTCAGGCAACCTTTAACAATACCATTGTAACGATTACCGATTTAAACGGTAATGCCGTGTCATGGGCAAGTGCCGGGTCCCTCAACTTTAAAGGGGCAAAGAAGTCTACCCCGTATGCTGCACAGACAACGGCCGAGACAGCTGCCCGTAAGGCAATGGATTCCGGTCTGCGAGAAGTCAACATCTATGTGAAAGGACCGGGGATCGGCAGAGAGTCTGCAATAAGATCACTAGGAGCTATGGGATTACGGGTCAAGAGTATCAAAGATACTACCCCCATTCCTCATAACGGGTGCCGACCGAGAAAAACAAGAAGAGTATAGACGGAAAGGAAACGGAGGAGTACATGGGACGATATACAGGCCCACAGTGTCGATTGTGCCGGGCCGAAAAACGAAAACTGTTCCTGAAAGGTGAACGGTGTTACAGTGCTAAATGCCCAATTACAAAGAAACGGCCTACACCGGGTAAAGCACCGCGCGGCAGACCGAAGAAGATTTCGGATTACGGTTTACAGTTGAGAGAAAAACAGAAAGTAAAACGGATGTACGGGATGCTCGAGAAACAATTCAAACTGCTGTTTAACAAAGCCGATAGAATGTCCGGAAAAACCGGTGAAAATTTGCTTTCTCTCTGTGAAAGCAGACTCGATAATATCGTTTACCGCATGCGGTTTGCCTCATCTCGGAATCAGGCACGGCAGTTTGTTACCCATGGGCACATAAGTGTTAACGGCAGAAAAGTGAACATCCCCTCTTATATCGTAAAAGAGAATGATGCAATCGAAGTAGCCGATAGAGGGAAAAAATTGGTAATGATCAAAGAGAGCCTCAAGGAATATACAAAATCCGGAGTCGTGCCTTGGTTGGAAGTCGATCCGGACAATATGAAAGGTGTGGTAAAGGCGATTCCGAGAAAGAATGATCTTACCGATATGGAAGACATTAAAGAACAGTTAATAGTTGAGTTATATTCAAAATAGGGAGAATCCATGGCTAGAAAAAACCTTCTGAAGGGATTTAAGAAGCCGAAAGGAATAACATTCGAACACAGCGAAGTCGATAAATTTCACGGGACGTTTGTTGCCTACCCGTTCGAACGGGGATACGGAACAACGATCGGGAACACATTACGACGTATTCTCCTCTCCTCGATTCAAGGATATGCAGTCTCTGCCGTAAAAATCACAACGTACGATGAAGAGGGAACACCGCACGTTATATCCAGCGAATTCGAGATGATCCCTGAACTCGTGGAGGATACCCCCGAAGTAATCAGCAATTTAAAACAGCTCCAAATAAAGCTCTCCAACGATATGGACCAGAAAGTACTGCTTGTTGAATGCAGAGGTCCGGGAGAGATAACCGGAAAAGATTTGGAACTCGATAATGATATTTCCATCATCAATAAGGAACACAAAATTGCAACGATGATGGATGGAGCGAACATCGATATCGAGCTGCAGATAGATCTGGGAAGGGGCTACATCCCGGCCGAGATAAACGAAAAATATATCGAAGTGTTGGGAACAATACCTATCGATGCTGTATTTTCACCGATCAAAAGGGTCAAATATAACATCGAAAACACCCGAGTAGGGCAGCGCAGCGATTACGATAAATTGGTGCTGGATGTCTGGACCGACGGGACCCTTCCTCCGGAAGATGCCTTGGCCGAAGCGGCGAAGATTGCAAAAGACCATTTTACGATTTTCATTAACTTTGATGAGGATTCAATCGGCGGGGATGAAGACATCGATGAAGATGAAGAACGGATACGGCAGATTCTCGATACTCCGGTAGAGGAGTTGGAACTCTCTGTGCGTTCGAGCAACTGCCTTAAGAATGCAAATATTAAAACTATTGGCGATTTGACCCATAAAACTGAAGAAGAGATAGCGAAAACCCGTAATTTTGGAAAGAAATCGCTCCTAGAGATTAAAGAGAAGCTTTCGGAATGGGGTTTGAGCTTAGGGATGACGGATTACAGCAGCTTGAAAGACGCTCGACAATTACGGCAAAGTAAGGAAGAGGAAGAAGATGAATAATCGCATCGGTTATAATAGACTCGGAAGAAAAGCAAGCCACAGAAAAGCTCTCCACAGAAACATGGTAACTTCACTGTTTCGATATGAGCGCATTAAGACTACGGTGAGCAAAGCAAAAGAGATCAGGCGCACCGCAGAGAAAATGATTACCCGTGCAAAGACTGATTCGGTCCACAATAGACGGGTTATTGCCAAAGATATTGGTGATAAGGCGGTCTTGGCTAAGCTCTTTACTGATATTGCTCCGAGAAATGCCGAAAGACCGGGGGGGTATACGCGAATACTCAAAATGGGCCGGCGGCACAACGATGCTGCGGAAATGGCCCTTATCGAACTGGTTGAACGGATGGAAGAAGAGAAGAAAAAGAGCGCTCCGAAAAAGGAAGAGGAAGAAGTCGGTGAGGAGGCTTTAGAAGAAGAGTAGCAGACTCCTGAAATCCTATTCAAAAATACTTTGTTTAAGCAAAATCAAGCATCCTTTACGGCTCTCATCGG
>CAZKZZ010000031.1:0-1691 GCA_964557375.1 uncultured Spirochaetales bacterium
CTTCGCGGTTTTTAGAGGAGATACCGAAGGAGCTGCTCTCTCTCGACCTTTCCGCCCCGGATGAAGAAGACAACGGGTTTAAGCCGGGAACGCAGGTGTATCATGATGATTATGGGGTCGGTGTGGTGTGTAAACGGTGGCACAACGGCACCCAGACGGCAGTTATGGTTCGGTTTGAAACCGGTGCAATGCACAGATTTATTCCGAAATACAGTAATCTCGAAATAATTGCGGAGTAGGATGTGTTCCCAGAACCCGAATATGAGCTTTTTTCCCTCATTCCGCCGATCAAGCGGGCGCGCGGCTATTATCTCTACGACTACCGGGGCAGACGGTACATCGATATGTTTCTCAATAACGGGAGAGCTCTTTTCGGCCACCGGCCCAGCGGTGTTGCAGGCGAGTTGAAAAACACTCTCGCCAAAGGAATTTTGGCAAATTATCCCTCGATCTACCCGAAACGGCTCGAAAAAGCACTTCAGCCCCTGTTCCCCGGCCATCCGGTGTTCCGCGTCTACCGGTCGCCTGAGAAAGCTGCAGCGACAGTGGCTGCTGCCTTAGGAACGGCTGAGCTCTCTATAGCGGACCCTGCCGCAATACCGGATAAAGCCTCCGGCGAAACCCCGGATGTAGCCGCAGATAAAACCGCGAGTAAGCCCATCCGCGCCGCCCTTTGGCGCCCTTTTTTGGAAGAAGCGGCCGTGTCGGTGTCGGTGCCCGTCCTGTTTCCGGTCATACCGTTTCCCGGTGATTTCGGCCCTGTAATCGTCTGTTTCAAAAAAGAGTTCGAAGACCACCTTCCTCCTTCCGATCCGGTCTCTCCCGTACTGCTGGCCTCTCTGGTAAGATGTATATACACCGGTATCACCTGCAGGGAAACGATGGATTCGCATAATTGGCCCCGATGTGATAGTGTATACTTTAGACAGAAGGGGCCTTATGTGCACCCCCGGTGCGGACGTGAGGAGTACAAATCACTGTTCCGTAGAGCTCTCGAGGCCGGGGTCCTGATTGCTCCATCGCACCGCGGAGTATCGATTCTCCCGGGTGAATATAGTCAAGGCGATTGGAAGCTCATAAGCCGGTCTGTTTTGGGGAGGATGTAGAATGATCGATTTCGGACAAATGGTAGAAATCCTGAGCAGATTATCACTGGGTGCCCTATCGGCGTTCTTGGCCATTCTCCTCTGGTCGAACACCCGGGATACGGCCTGGATGTTCATCGTCATGGGGACGATACTCTGGTTCGGCAAGGTGATGTACAATACGCTCGAGATATTCGGCATCGTCCGCGGCGACATTTATATTATAGCCGGTATCTCCCTGGTCAAGGTCGTGTTTTTCAACCTCCCCTACATCTTTTTTATCATCGCCTTCATCATCATGATTTCGAGGAGCAGGGTCCGTCACGAGACCATAGCGGCAAAATTAAAACGGGAGAGGGAACACGAAAAGCAGATAGAAGAGAAAAAATTGACCCGGAAGGAGAAAAAAGCCTCAAAAAAGGAAGAAAAAGAGGCCGCAAAAAAAGAAGCTGAAGCCGAAAGCAGGGCCGCCCCCGCGGAGAAGGAAGGCGGAACATCTGGTGAAGAAACGGCAACCCCGGCACCTGAAGAATTGGAGGAAGTAGAAGAATTGTCCGGGGAGGGCGAGCTGGAGGAAGTAGAAGAATTGTCGGGTGAGGACGAAGG
>CAZKZZ010000031.1:1791-20588 GCA_964557375.1 uncultured Spirochaetales bacterium
CTCGAGGAAGTAGAGCCGGTCGAGGAAGCTGACGTTGATGAAACCGAGGCGGAAGAAAAATCTGATAAGAGCGGGTAGCGAAAAAATACCTGTTTTTAGGGAAAGTCATGCTTGACTAAACAGCAAAAATCAATAATGTTATCACACGAAAGTAATAAAACGATAATGGAGGCGAAAACATGGTTGCACTTCTTATAGGTCTGATTCTCATACTGTTTGCACTTTTTGCCGGTCTGCCGCTGGCCTGGGGGCTCGACTGGTGGCAGGATGTTCTTGCGGTGTTGCGGGGCGGAATACCTATTTTGGCCATTTTTATCGGGATCATTGCTATTTTTATCGGAGTAGCTGATATCAAGGATAAAATCGAAGCAAAGAAAGAAGAAGAGGAAGAGGCGAAAGAGGAGAGCGAAAGCACATCTGAAAGCAACGGCGGGGACGAAACAAGCTGAGCCTTTATCCGGGAGCCCGGATAACCTTGGATGTTGGACAGATTCTCGACTCATCGACTTGACACTACCTGAAAAGTATGAAATGATGACGCTCTGCCTCAAAAAGTGTTGAAATAGAATAAGGGCTATTAATTATGAAAACAATATATCTAAACCCCGAAAAAGTGGGGCGAAAATGGTATCTTATCGATGCTGAAGGAAAGACATTAGGAAGGGTAGCGGAGAAAATAGCTACCATTCTGCGCGGTAAACATAAGCCGGAGTTCTCCCCTCATCTGGAAATGGGGGATTATGTTGTGGTCGTCAACGCGGAAAAAGTAGTTGTTACCGGACGGAAAGCGCAGCAGAAGCTCTACTCACGCCATTCCGGCTACCCCGGCGGATTGACCCAGAAAACGTATGAACAGATGATTACTCAACTGCCCACGTTCCCCTTAGAACACGCGATCAAAGGAATGCTTCCGAAGAATCCTCTGGGGAGAAAGCTGTTCAAGAATGTGAAAGTGTATGCAGGACCGGACCATCCCCATGAAGCTCAAAAACCGGAACCGCTGGAAGTTTAAACGATTGGAAGAGGAGTTTGTAAGTGGCTAAACAAGCAGCAACAAAGAATATAGCGGCACAGAATATCGCTACAGGAACTGGAAGAAGAAAAACAGCCGTGGCCCGGGTTTTTCTGCGGAACGGAAGCGGAAACATGACGGTAAACGGAAAATCGATGCTGGATTACTTCAAGAATGATGAGTATGTCATGCAGGTCAACAGGCCTCTTCAGGTCACCGACAATGTCGAAAAGTTTGATATTCTCATCAATGTAACCGGCGGCGGAACATCGAGTCAGGCGGATGCCTGTATATTGGCAATTGCCCGCGCCCTGGTAAAACAGGATGAGGCGAATAAATCGTCTCTCCGGGCGAACGGTTTCTTGACCAGAGATGCTCGAATGGTAGAAAGAAAAAAGTACGGCCAGCGGGGTGCAAGAAGGAAGTTTCAGTTCTCCAAACGGTAGTATGGAAATACAGACATTGTATAAAAGAGGAACCGGCGGGCATCTTACACAGCTGATGCTCAGCGACGGTTCCTCTTTTTTTATCTCCTCTCGGTTCGTCGAAGAGCTCGGCATACAGGAAGGTGATGCAGTCTCGGATGATCTGTACCAAACCCTTCAGTATCGGGCGGAGCTCGAGGAAGCATGCCGGAAAGGAATGGACCTGTTGAGCAGGGCCGAACAGTCGGAAGGGATGATGCGCCGGAAGCTGCTGAAGCGAAACTTCCGCCCGGAGGTGGTCGCTGAAGCGGTTGCCTGGCTTACGGAAAAGCGCTATTTGGAAAACCGGCGGTACGCGGAGCAGTGGGTAACGGTCAGACTTCGGAGAAACCCGGAGGGAAGAGCGGCCCTCTTAGCAGGGCTTCTCAGGCGGGGAGTGGACCGCCGTACGGCCGAAGATACGGTTGCCCGTCTGGTAACGGCGGAAACGGAGGTGGCCGCCTTAGAGCGGGCAATTGCAAAGCTGAAACGGCGTCATAAGGACAATAGAGAGAAGATTTACAGCAGTTTAGTGAGAAAAGGGTTCTCTCACAGCGAGATAAGCACCCAATTAGAGCGGTTTTCTCAAAAATAGAAAATTTTACTACATTTCTCCTTGACCTATTAGATGTTTTTTATATAATGAAATCAACCAGGAGAAGAGTGATGGCGAAAAAAAACAAAAAAGTTAGGATCTATTCTGCTTTAGAAGTGGCGAATATCTGTGGGGTTGTAAACCAGACTGCAATAAACTGGATCAAGAATAACTACCTGAAAGCATTTACTACACCGGGAGGGCAGTACAGAATATACGCTGAAAATCTGCTCGAATTCTTGCAGTCCCGGGGGATGAAAATTCCTGATGAGCTGAAGGAGATAGCTGATCAGGAACACGCAGGGAAATCTATCCTTATTGTCGATGACGATGTCGACATCAACAATATGATGAAAAATTACTTCGAAAAGAAATTTCCCGATCACTCCCTTCTACAGGCATTTGATGGGTTCGAAGCAGGTAAAATGATCTCTGAGCACAAACCGAAGTTTATCATCCTCGATGTCGACCTCCCCGGCGTAGATGGGCACAAACTGTGTCAAAAAATCAAAGCGGATGATACCTTAGAAAATCCGGTGGTAATCTCCATTACCGGCTTAAACGATTCCCGAATAAAAGTAGCGGTCCTCAAAGCCGGCGCGGACGCATTTTTTGCAAAACCGCTCGATTTTGAAGAAATCGCCGGCTATATTCAGGAACAGGAATCAAAATAGTCGAAACATGGAAACGAAGGGCGAAAACATCATCCTTGTTGTGGAGGATGAGGACTCAATCCGTTTAACACTGAGGGATTACCTCAAGAAAAAGGGTTATAACGTTGTTGTGGCCTCGGACGGGGTCGGAGCAATCAAGCAGATCCTCGATCATGACATCAAATTCATTATAACCGACTATAGAATGAATGTGCTCGGAGGGGATTACTGGATCAAATTCCTGCATAAATTCTGCAATGATAAAAAAATCATCATCACCAGCGGTTTTTTAAAACCGGAGTTCAAAATACCATTCAAAGTCATCTACAAACCGTTTGATTATTCAGAATTGGAAACACTTGTTGCCGAAGAGCTCTCTCGTTCTTAAATTCTAACTAGACAGAATTATGAAACAAACGGAACAAAACATGATTGCAGCACGGGTAAGAATCTCAGGACGCGTACAGGGTGTCGGTTTCCGCTATTCGACCCAGCGGGAAGCAAAACGGAGAGGAATCACCGGATGGGTGCGTAATGAGTATGATGGGTCGGTGCAGGTCGAGTGTGAAGGAGAGGAGTCTGATGTCAAACAGTTCGTCGGCTGGCTCAAAAAAGGCCCTCCCGGCGCTCATGTCACCAATGCGGATGTAAAAAAACTGCCCTACAAAGGGGTCTATTCTTCATTTACCGTGGAATTCTAAAAAAAAAGCTGCCCGCGCGGGGCAGCTTTTTCTATATTACTTTCTCTATACTACTTTCCGATCGAGTAGAAAGCCTTCATACCCGGATATTCGGCAATGCCTTCGAGCATATCTTCGATTCTCATAAGCTGATTGTATTTGGCAAGCCTGTCTGAACGGGAGAGGGACCCGGTTTTGATCTGGCCTGTTTCCAGGGCCACGACCAGGTCTGCTATAAAACTGTCTTCGGTTTCTCCGCTTCGGTGGGAGACGACCGCGGTGTAGCCGGCCCGTTTTGCCATTTCAACAGCTTCGAACGTTTCGGTAAGGGTCCCGATCTGATTGACTTTGATGAGGATCGAGTTTGCGATCCCTTCTTCGATTCCCCGGGAGAGCCGGTTCGTATTGGTTACGAACAGGTCATCGCCGACAAGCTGGATCTTTTTGTGCACTTTATCGGTCAGCGCCTTCCAGCCTTCCCAATCATCTTCGTCCATAGCATCTTCGATGGAAATAATCGGATAATTGTCGACCCAGGATTCCCAGTACGAGGCCATCTCTTCGGAACTCAGCTCTCTGCCGTCCGATTTCTTGAACACGTATTTCTTCTTATCGCGGTCGTAGAACTCGGAAGCTGCCGGGTCCAGGGCAATCCGGAGATCATCCCCCACTTTGTACCCCGCTTTATCGATGCTGGTAAGAATGAGCTCGATTGCTTCTTCGTTCGATTTGAGGTTAGGGGCAAACCCACCTTCATCGCCGACTGCGGTGCTGTACCCTTTCTCTTTGAGCACCGATTTGAGATTGTGGAACACTTCGGTAATCATTCTGATCCCGCCCCTGCAGGTGGTCGCACCCACAGGCATGATCATGAACTCCTGAAAATCGACCGAGTTATCGGCATGGGCACCGCCGTTTAAGATGTTTGCCATAGGGACAGGCAGGGTCGATGCATGAAAAGAGCCGAGGTATTTGAATAACGGAACTCCTAAAAACTCGGCCGCCGCCCGAGCTGTTGCCATAGAAACGCCTAAAATAGCGTTCGCACCCAGTTTCGATTTGTTTTCGGTCCCGTCCAGCTCGATCATGGTGCGGTCTATGTCTACCTGGTCCAGTGCATCCAGCCCTACCAATTCCGAGGCAATGATGTTGTTCACATTCTCTTTTGCTTTGAGCACTCCTTTGCCGAGAAACCGTTTCTTATCACCGTCCCGCAGTTCTACAGCTTCGTGGACACCGGTTGAAGCGCCCGAAGGGACCGCGGCGCGACCCATGGAGCCGTCCTCGAGGACAACGTCCACTTCGACAGTGGGATTTCCCCGGGAGTCCAGAATCTCTCTCCCCTCTACATATTCGATAATACTCATTTCACTTCTCCTCTATAATAATAGTCAATAAGTGGTCAGTAAGAATATGAAAAGATTATTCCCCGGTGTCAAGTAAGGTTTGCGGAAAAGACCATTTTTTCGGAGTTGACCGGTCCGTGATGCAAAAAGTACAATAGAGGAACATGCGGTATTCAAAACTGTTCGGAAAAACATTCCGGGAGATCCACCAAAATGTGCTCTCGATAAGTCACACCCTTCTTCTCAAAGGGGGATTCATACGCTCACTGGGCAGGGGGCTCTACTCGTTTCTGCCCTTGGGCGTTCGGGTGTTGGACAATATAAAACAGCTTATCAAAGAAGAGATGGAAGAGCTGGGAGGCCAGGAGGTGCTGATCCCTGTTATAAATCCCTATACTATCTGGGAAAAAGGGGGACGGGCGCACCTTATTCATAAGGAATTGGTCCGGTTTCGAGACAGATTGGGTAAGGAGCTGGTCCTCTCTCCCACCCATGAAGAAGCTGCAGTAGAACTGGTACGGGCGAGTATCAACTCATATCGGGACCTGCCCGTATTCATCTTTGAGTTTCAGACCAAATTCAGGGACGAAGCGCGTACCCGCTACGGGCTGATCCGCACGCGCGAGTTTATCATGAAAGACGGGTATTCGTTTCACCGGACCTACTCCGATCTCAACAATTTTTTCCCGAAAATCTATGCAGCGTATGAGCGGATTTTCAAACGGTGTAATCTCGATGTCATTACCGCGGAAGCCGGGGTCGGTTTTATCGGGGGGGACAAATCGTACGAGTTTCTCATGGAAGCGTCGTTCGGAGATGATGTGATCGTCCGGTGCGATAACTGCGGCTACCGGGCCAACCGGGAGGTTGCTGTGGGGATAAAGGAGTCCACGAGCGGCAACCCAAAGACAATGGCCAAAGTGTATACCCCGGACTGTACCGACATGGTCAGTCTCGCCGAGTACCTCGAGCTTCCCAAATCGCAGCTGGCCAAAGCGATGGTGTATAAAACGAGAAATGAGTTCGTGATGGCCGTTGTCAGAGGCGATTACGAGGTCAGTGTCGAGAAACTGACCCGTGTATTGAAGGACCAGGTCATAACCAAAGCCACCAAGCAGGAACTGGTCGATATAGGGCTCATACCCGCCTATCTCTCACCGGTCGGAATACCATCCGAGATAAAAATCGTAATCGATGATACGGTTGCCGACTCGGTGAACCTCGTCTACGGCGGTAATGAAGAAGGAATTCACTATACCAATGTCAACTACGGACGGGATTATGAAACCGAGTACATCGGCGATATCGCCCACATAAAAGAGGAGAACCGGTGCAAACAGTGCGGAAACCCTCTCAAGGAAGTGCGGGCCGTAGAATTGGGAAACATCTTCAAGCTCGGGGAGTTCTATACCCGGGCGATGGACCTTTCGTTCAAGGATGATAATGATGTGCCGGCCTATCCGAACATGGGATCTTACGGAATCGGATTGGGCAGGCTGATGGCCGCTATTGTGGAGTCGAACCGGGACGAGCGGGGCATAATTTGGCCGTCTCATCTTGCTCCGTACAAGGCGTTTCTTATGGGGATCGGTAAATCGGTAGCAGTACGGCGCGCGGTCGAAGAGCTCCACAACCAGCTGCCCGAGGACGTGCTGATGGATGACCGGAGCGAATCACCGGGAGTGAAGTTTCAGGATGCCGATCTTCTAGGGCTTCCCATACGGATCGTGGTCTCCTCTCACAACCTGCAGTCGGGAAAAGTAGAGTTTCGGGACAGGAGAAGCGGGGAGACCTGGATGGTGGAATTGGAGAATGTTGCTGACGTTATCAAAGGATGGAGGTGACAAACGGAGATGGACTATGAATTGACCCATGAATTGATCGACCAGATCATCTTCGGAATGGAAAATCAGGCCGAGCGGGTCCTCTTCGACAGCGAGCGGGGGGAGCTCGTACCGGAGAAGGAGCTCGAAAAACCGATAGACCGCGACCGTTACATCGAACTGCCCGAGTGGAACTCACTGCACGGGTATCAGCTCATGGAACGGTTCGTGCACACGCTCCGCAATCCGATCGTTCGGGAATCGCTTCGTGACGCTCTCTCTCGGGGGAAAGGGGTGTTTCGAAATTTCAAGAATGTCCTCAGGGAACGGAGCGATATCGAGCGGCTCTGGTTTTCTTTCAAAGAGCGGGAGATGAAAGCTGTGGTCATAGACTGGTATAACGAGTTGCGCGAATTAAAGGGGTTCGAGAAAATGAATTTCGAACCGAAAGATGAGGCCGAGGCCGATGAACTCGTTCTCACTGATTTTGAAATCAAGCCGACCGATACCACTGATCCGGACATAATCGAACAGCTGAGGGAGCTAGACTGGAGAGGGTTTCAAGAGGCGTACGCCCACCTGCCGGCCGACTATACGGAACATCTGTTCCGGCATGCCCGGGAAGGGTATACTTTAAGTGACCGAGACAGTACCTTTGTCTTGCACGCGGAGAACCCCGCCGGTGAGCTTGCAGGGTTCATTTGGGGTGTGGACGAACCGGCAGATTCAGAGTCGTACGCGTTCGATATCTACTCGACGATCAAACAGCTCTACATTTCCAGGGCATACCGGGGATTGGGTCTGTCCAAGGTGCTCCTCCATGAATATCTGAAAAAGGCCAATGAGCGGATCGTAAAACGGGTGTTTATAAGCCTTCCAGGCAACTCGGCAGGCCTGCAGGACCACCTCGTCACCCAGGGGTTTTCGGTAATAAGTCAGACTCTGGAACTGGATATGCATCACTGGTATGAATTTACCTAAACCACGATTATACAAACCGATTAGGTTGCTTCTTCTTCTCTTCTTTGCCGCTGCCGCGTGCCCTCTTTTCGCGGGGGGGAGTACGGAAGAAGGCCCCGCTCAGAAGAAGCGGGAGTTCGTCGTAAACTTAGGCGGGGAGACCGCGGTTCTCGACCCCCATCGTGCAGCAACGAGAGGGGAGTATCACATCGCGGGCGCTCTTTTCGAAGGCTTGTTCCGCTTCGACGGGAAAACAGGCAAAGGAAAACCCGGCCTCGCCCTCGATTGGACGACCGACGAAGAGGGGACCACCTACACCTTTACACTCAGACAAGCCGGCTGGAGCGACGGCGAGCCGATTACGGCAGACACCGTGGCCCGTTCCTGGGCCCGCGCTCTCGACCCAAAGGTGGACTCACCCCACGCCTGGCTTCTAAGCAGTTTGATAGACAAAGAAGGGGTTCGGGTCATTGATACACACCGTCTGCAGATACAATTGAAAGCTCCCGTACCGTATCTCGAGGATATCCTGTGGCACCCGGCCTTTGCTGTAGTCCCCATGCACGTAATCGAGCGGTACGGGGACCAGTGGACCGACCTCGAGCATATTGCCTGCAACGGCCCGTATCTTCCGGAATACGAGAACGGGGAAGACCGGTTGGTTCTCCGTGTAAATAATACCTATTGGGACTACAAGTCCACCGGGTTCGAAAAGGTGGTGCTTCTCTTCGAAAACGATCCTGAAGCTGCATACCGGCTCTTCGTACAGGGAAAGGTTGATTGGAACCGGGTCGCGGCCCCCGAAGCGTTCGAAGAAATAGGGGCGGAAGAAATACGTGAGATGGAGGCTTTCCACGAAACGGTATTTAACGGGACCGGTTTTCTTCTCTGCAACCTCGACCGTAAACCGCTGAACAACCGCGAGAGAAGGCTCTATGCGGCTGAGACTATCAATCCCGGGGAGGTTGAAAACCTCATAGCGGATGCGGGCAGGGAACTCTCCCGCATTACTCCCGCCTCGACTCTGCTGCCTCCCGGTTTACTCGACGGCGGGGCCGGCGGGGTCTCGGCCCTGCAGGATGACGCGGAAGAACAGCTCGAGAGAGCCGTCCCCTCCTTTCAGGGAGCACTTTCTCTCCTCCTGTTCGAAGACCCTCTCTGGTCGAAACTCGCTTCAGGGATTGCCCGCCTGTGGAGGAGTAAGACGGGGGGTGAAATCACTGTAGAAGAGGTCGACTGGGACACCTACGTAAAAAGGCTCGGAGAAGGAGCTTTCGACCTTGCTGTATACAGCCATACCGGGGAGGTACTCGACCCTGCGGTGTTCCTGGAGAGGTTTAGAACCGGTTCCGCCCTGAATTTTTCCGGTTTTACCGGCAGCGATTTTAACCGGCTCCTCGAAGAGGCTGCAAGCATGCTACCCGGATACAAGAGAGATGAGCTTCTTGCCCGTGCGGAAGAGGTCCTTCTCGAGGAGGGGGTCGTCATCCCCCTCTTTCACTACTCCGTGTACAATATGATCGACCTCGAAAAGTGGCGGGGGTGGCATGAGAATATGCTCGATATCCATCCTTTTTCCGCAATTTCTCCGCCGGGCGCTCTCGGCGCTTCCGCACCATCTCGATAGAAAAAAAATATTTAGTATATGTTAAGAATTGATGAGAAACGGCTTGGCAAAACCGAGGTTTTCCTTTAGATTCAGAAATTGCCCTGCGCAATAACGCAGTGCAAATATCAGGTTGGCAAACTGTACCAATCACGGTATAGTGAGCTATTATCAAAACTATCTATTCCTTAAAGGAGGAAGAGAGTGAAAAAACTACTTATTATCTTACTTGCTCTCCTCGTAGCCGGTTCGCTGTTTGCTGCCGGTGAACAGGAAGAAGCTGCAGAAGAAGAGGTTGTCTTCCGTGTTATAAACGGTGCGGAACCACCCACACTGGACCCATCGTTGAGTGAAGATACCACTTCCCACAACATTCTTATCGCCCTTTTCGACGGTTTACTGATCTACGATCCGAAAACCAACGACGGTATTCCCGGTATTGCCGAAAGCTGGGACATCAGCGAGAACGGCTCCCTGTACACTTTCCACCTTCGGGAAGCAACCTGGAGTGACGGTGTTCCGATTACGGCCCAGACCTTTGTCGATTCGTGGCTGCGGACCCTCAATCCCGAGACCGCTTCTCCCTACGCGTGGCTTATGGGCATGGTCGTAGAAGGTGCAAACGAGTACAACTCCGGAGAAGCAGGACCTGAGGCCGTGCAGATCAAGGCAGTCGATGACTACACCTTTCAGGTGAAAATGGTCGGCCCGGTACCCTATGTCACCAGTATGCTGCCCCACACCATTTTTGGGGTACTTCCCATGCACGTTATCGAAGAGCATGGCGAAGAGTGGGTATTGCCCGGCAACATGGTAACCAACGGTGCGTTTACCTTAGAAGAGTGGAAACCGCAGGAAGTGCTTAGCGTCGTTAAAAACCCCATGTACTGGGACGCGGAGAACGTTCAGCTCGACAAGATCGTCTACGATCCGAGTGACGACAACACTACCCGGCTCAACATGTACTTGGCAGGCGAAGGCGATTGGCTCAACGGCGGACTTCCTCCCGATCAGCTCGATGCAATGAAACTGCGCGACGACTACCAGACCATCCCCGCACTTGCAACCTACTTCTACGAGTTCAACCACACCGAACCGCCTTTCGACGACGCCGATGTACGGAAAGCGCTGGCAATGTCGATCGACAAACAGACCCTGGTAGAACGGGTTTCCAAGGGCGGACAGATCCCCACCGATACGGTGGTACCCGATATGGCCGGATACGATAAACCGGAAGGAAACGGCTATAACGTAGAAGCTGCCAAAGAGCACTTAGCGGATGCGGGCTACCCCAACGGTGATGGGTTCCCTGAAGTAACCATCCTCTACAACACTTCTGAAGGCCACAAGAAGATTGCTGAATATGCCCAGCAGCAGTGGGAACAGAACTTAGGGATCAGCCTCGAAATCGAAAACGCTGAATGGAAAACAGTCCTCGCCCGCGGTAAGGAGCAGGACTTCCAGATCCTCCGGATGGGATGGATCGGAGACTATCTCGATCCGAACACCTTCTTGGAACTGTTCCAGACCGGGGCAGGACAAAACTACGGACTCTACTCCAATCCTGAGTTCGACCGGCTTATCAAAGAAGCGGCCAGAATGCCCGCCGGTGATGAACGGATGAGCAAGCTCGAAAGGGCCGAAGAAATCTTTATTACCGAAGACCAGGGTATTCTCCCCATTTACTACTACACCAACATCAATATGATCGATCTCGACGTATGGGGCGGCTGGTACAACTGTACCCAGGACTGGCACCATCCCAAGTTTATCTATAAGAAATAGGTGCTTTACCTTTATAACACCGGCTCGTCTGTCCGCTTCGGCGGACAGACGGCCTTTTTTTAGTGCGCCCGGCAGGGCGCACCTATCATGTACGTCTCGAGGATTAAACTATGACCAAGTTCATCATCCGCCGACTGATCGGGCTTGTCCCGACCCTTTTTATCATCATCACCTTGAGTTTTTTCATAGTCCGCGTAGCTCCCGGAGGTCCGTTCGACAGAGACAAACGGCTCCCTCCGGAGATTATGAAAAATATCGAGGCGAAGTATCATCTCGATGATCCACTGATCGTCCAGTACGGGCGGTATCTGTTCAATGTCATCCGAGGAGATCTCGGTCCTTCTTTTGCTTACCACGACCATGACGTCAACTACTTTATCGCGCACAGTCTCCCCAAATCCCTCATTTTAGGAAGCCTCACTCTGGTATGCGCGGTCATTCTCGGCATCGGGGTGGGGATGATATCCGCCCTCAAACAGAACGGCTGGCCCGACTACACGGCGATGTCCATTGCCGTGTTCGGTATTACCGTACCCAACTTTGTGGTGGGGCCGGTCCTGATGTATTTCTTCGCGCTGAAACTGGGGTGGCTTCCCACCTCGGGCTGGATTACGGGGCGGTTCGGCTGGGTGACCATTATCATGCCCCTTATCACCCTTACCCTGCCGTATTTCGCTTACATTGCGCGGCTTTCGAGAGCATCGATTCTCGAAGTATTACGGAGCGACTACATCCGCACCGCACGGGCGAAGGGGATGAAAGACTCTGTAATCCTTTTTAAACATGTGCTCAAGGGCGCACTCCTCCCCGTGGTCAGTTACTTAGGACCCGCATTTGCGGGTATCATTACCGGTTCGGTGGTGGTAGAGCGTATTTTCCGCATTCCGGGTCTTGGACAGTTTTTCGTACAGTCCGCCTTTAACCGTGACTACACCCTGCTCATGGGAACGGTGATCGTCTACTCGGCCATCCTTATCCTCATGAACTTTATCGTCGATATCGTCTACGGATATCTCGACCCGCGCATCTCGTACAGCTAGAGGAGTGAGCTAATGCAGTCTAAACTAAAAGAACCGAAAGTAAACGAGCTCAACCAGCCCATCAAGGGGGTAAGCCTGTGGAAGGACGCGTGGCGGCGGCTCAAGAAAAATAAACTGGCCATGTTCGGCCTGGTTATGGTTATCATTTACTCCATAATAGCACTTACCGCATCGATCCTCCCGATCTATTCGTATAAACGGCAGGTGATCGAACACCAGTATCTTCCTCCCTCCCTTACCAAGACCGCCGGAGAGATGCTTCTCGAAAAGGAGCGGGAGATGATGCTCGCTCTGGCGAAAAAAGCGGGCAGGGAAGAGCTCAACGAGCAGGAGAAGCAGAAACTAGAGGAGCTCGAGCAGCGGATCGAGACCGAGACTATGGAGGTCGACGGCAGGACCATCAAAACTCATGAGCGGCGCTACATTCTGGGTACCGACCCGCTAGGGCGTGACCTCCTGGCCCGGGTCATCTACGGCAGCCAGGTCTCCATTGCCATCGGTCTTATCGGGACCATCACCTCGGTCTTGATCGGGGTGTTTATCGGAGCACTGGCAGGATACCTGGGGGGGAAGGTCGACTACATCATCACCCGTGTAATCGATGTGATGTACGGACTGCCCTACATGATGCTCGTGATCATACTCATGGCGATCTTCGGGCGGAACATATTCAACCTCTTCTTTGCCCTGGCTATCGTAAGCTGGCTTACCGTGGCGCGTGTTGTCCGGGGGCAGATTATCTCGCTTAAGAACTCCGAGTTCGTAGAGGCTGCCCGGTCCGTGGGGGCGAGTACGGGCCGGATCATCTTCCGGCATCTCGTGCCGAATACCCTGGGGATCATCGTCGTGTTTACCACTCTCCGGATCCCCTCGTTTATCATGATGGAGTCCTTCCTCTCTTTCTTAGGGTTAGGTGTTCAGGCGCCGTTTGCATCATGGGGCTCACTGGTAAGTGAGGGAGTGGAGGGGATGAACCTCTTTCCGTGGCGGCTTTTCTTTCCCGCCGTAGTCATGGTTGTCTTTCTCTTCTCCATGAACTTTTTGGGCGACGGTCTCAGAGACGCCTTGGACCCGCAGAGTAAAAATAAAATGTAACGAGGATGTGATGAATAACGATGTAGTACTGAAGGTAGAAGACCTTAGAACATATTTTAATACCGACGACGGAGTCGTCAAAGCGGTGGACGGGGTCTCGTTTGAACTGCATAAAGGCGAGACCTTAGGGATCGTCGGAGAGTCGGGATGCGGAAAGTCCGTTTCCAACCTCTCCATCATGAAACTCATTCCCTCACCTCCGGGAAAAATCATGAGCGGGACCGCCCTATTGAACGGTAACGACATCTTCAAGATGTCCAACGACAAGATCCGAAGGCTGCGGGGAAACCAGATCTCCATGATCTTTCAGGACCCCATGACCTCGCTCAATCCATTTTTAAAGATTTCCACCCAGATGGTAGAAACCATCGTACTCCATCAGGGGATGGAAAAAAAGCAGGCTAAGGAGAAGGCGGTGGAGATGCTCAAGCTGGTCGGTATCCCCAACCCGGGCAAGCGGGTCGATGACTATCCGCACCAGTTTTCCGGGGGAATGCGGCAGCGGGTAATGATCGCCATGGCCTTAAGCTGTAATCCCGAAATCCTCATTGCGGACGAGCCCACCTCCGCCCTCGACGTGACCATCCAGGCCCAGATCTTGGAAATTATCAAGGAGCTTTCTGAAAGGCTCGGGACCGCGGTAATCATGATCACCCACGACCTCGGAGTCGTTGCAGGTACCTGCGACCGGATCAATGTGATGTATGCCGGCCGTATTGTGGAAAAAGGCACGGTGGATGAGATATTCGACGACCCCAGACATCCTTACACCAAGGGGCTCATCCATTCCGTCCCCCGGCTCGACCGGCCCGGAAAGAAGCGGCTCTACTCGATCGAAGGGCAGCCGCCCAATCTGATCAATCTTCCCGACGTATGTCCTTTCCATCCCAGGTGCGAATATGTGATGGATATCTGCAAGAAAAAGCACCCTCCTGAGTTCGGTATCGACGGACGGATGGCACGCTGCTGGCTGTACAAGGAGGAGCACTAGATGAACAACAATGTACTGCTCGACGTAAAAAACCTGAAAATGCACTTTCCCATTGAATCGGGAATTATCTTCCGCAGACAGGTAGGGGCCATTCGCGCCGTAGACGGTGTGGATTTTCAAATCAAGCAGGGAGAAACATTGGGTCTCGTCGGAGAGTCCGGCTGCGGCAAATCGACGACCGCCCGGGCAGTGGCCCAGCTCCATAAACCGACTTCCGGAGAAGTGCTCTTCGAAGGGACCGACCTGTGTAAAGCGAGCGACCACGACATGCTCAAGGCCCGGATGGACCTCCAGATGATCTTTCAGGACCCTTACGCGTCTCTCAATCCCCGAATGACCGCGGGGGACATAATCGCTGAGCCCATGGAAATCTACATCCGCAGGGGGATCCTCAAAAAGACAAGAAAAGAGGTGCGGCAGCGGGTAGAAGAGCTGATGGAGAAGGTGGGCCTGTCCCACTACTTCGTAAACCGGTACCCGCACGAGTTCTCCGGAGGACAGCGCCAGCGGATCGGTGTGGCGAGGACCCTCGCCCTCAATCCGAAACTGATTTTAGCCGATGAGCCGGTCAGCGCTCTCGACGTGTCGATCCAGTCTCAGATACTGAATCTCCTCAAGGACCTGCAGGCCGAGTTCAACCTCACCTTTCTGTTCATCGCCCATGACCTTGCCGTCATTGAGCACATCAGTACGAGGGTAGCGGTGATGTATCTCGGAAGAATCGTAGAGATCGCCAACTCGGCCGACCTCTACAAGAACCCGCTCCATCCGTACACCAAGGCGCTGCTCTCCGCGGTACCCATTCCCGACCCCAACGTCGAGCGGCAGCGGAAACGGATCATCCTCGAAGGGGACGTGCCCTCACCCGATATCGAACGGGTAGGGTGCTACTTCTACGACCGTTGTCCTAATCGAATGGACAAATGCAGAGAGACGATTCCGCAGCTCCAAGAAGTGGAAGAAGGGCACCAGACCGCCTGTTTCTTGTACTAAGATATAATTAGCTTTTTTCCCGGAGCTCGAGCGGTTTTTCGAGGAAATCGGCCACGATCTCGGCTTTGTTTTTAAAATACTCGAAGTGCCGGGTTTTTACCGTCTCGATATTGACCGATTCACCGCTTTTGAGGACCAGGTTGAGTTCGACGAAGAGAAACGGAGGGAGGAGGATCCCTTTTTTCCGCTCCGGCTGTTCACTCCCGCGGGTACCGTCAGGCGCCCGGCCGGGGCCCGGCGGCCGGTCCGAGGAGCCGGGCCGCGTCTCCTCGGAGCCTGTTGCAACACTTCCCTTGACGAACCGCTTAATCTCGAGCTCCTCGATATCTGCAATTTCTATTCTTTTCCGTTTAAAGAGAAAGAGCAGACCGAACCGGTGTTCGGCACTGCCGGCCGCCTTGTCAAAAAGCCAAGTTTCGTTGTAAACAGAAGCTAATAGAGATATTGCAAACAGCAGGATAGAGAACCAGGAGTACACGGAGAGACTGAACATCCCCGCGCCGAGAATAACGGTGATGGTTATGAAGAGGGCCCTGAATCCCCAGGACATGGAAAGGGTGAACATGCTGTCCGACTTTTTATTGGGCACGAGATTAAAATTGAACATACTGACCGTAATACCAGCTTTTCTGCAAAAACACAAGGCTCGAGCGGCCTCGGCGGCGGTGTGTCTGTTCTCTCTCCTCCTCGCTTCATGCGCTACGAACGGCCCGCTTGTGCATCCCCGGGAGGACGACCAGTTCCTCACTGCAGCAGTTGTGCAGTTCGAAATCGGTGCGGAGTTTGCAGCTGATGAACAATCGTTCCGCTCATCTGTGACCGAAATAGTCGAAGAGGTAATGCTCACCGATTACCCCGACCTCATCGTCTTTCCGGAGTATACCAATGTATTTCTCGCTGTGATCCCCTTTTATCCGCTGATAGATGAGGCGGAAACCGTTCTCGAAGGGTTTGAAGAAATAAGAGAGGAAAATCCTCAGATCACTGCAATCTCGGATATTTTTATACTCGAGGATGATGCTGTGAGGAGTTTGATGGACCGGGTGTGGGGAGGGCTTGCCGACAAATATGATGTAACGATTGTTGCCGGAAGCTATTTTGCAGCCGAGCCCGCGCTTTCCAGCCCGCCCGGGGAGGGTAAACACGGTAGAGAGGCGCTTCTCAAAAACAGGGCGGTGGTCTACGGCCCATCGGGGAAAGCGGTATATACACAGGACAAGGTTTTCCTGACCGAGTTCGAGCGTGATGTGGTAGGCATGAGCGGGGGGACGGTCAATGAGGCCGGATCTTTTTTTGTGGAAGGAGAAGAGGTCGTTCTCACCCTGTGCAGAGACACCTTTTTCGAGGTGTGGGAGGACCAGCATGATGGGGCGTTTCTCTGGTTCGACCTCAAGGCAAACGGCACCGATTTTGACCGGGAAGAGGAGGAACGGTTTGCTACCGCTCTGCCGGAACGGCTCGCCTCGGCGGACGTCTCCTACGGGGCCACAGCCTGTCTGACCGGCTCGTTTCTCGATCTATTTTGGGAAGGGGAGAGCTCGGTAATCACCCGTATAGGCGAAGGTCGGGTTGATACAGTGGCAGTTTCTTCTACTGTTGATCATGAGGATGTGCTGGTTTATTCGTTTCCGTTAGCCGAGGCTATCTCATCCGGGGAGGACGCTCCCTCCGGAAACCGAAAATAAGAGACGATCACTCCTTCGGAGTCGCTGCCCCTGCGGGTGTTGAACGGGTCGAGCAGGACCCTGCCGTTGGAGATAAAATGGTAGAAATATTCCCCCGGATTGAGTCTGAGGGTGATGGAATACAGCCCATCCCGCTTTTCATTGAGCCGGTACATAAACGGGTCCCAGTTGTTGAAACTGCCGGCGATGTACACTGCGCGGTTTTCAGGCCCTTTGAAATAGAAGGTGACCCTGTTTCCCTCTTCGACCTCGGGGCCTGTAATCGGTTTGGAGGGCAGTTCCGGAACAGAGTATACGGACAGTCTCACCCCCCGTTCGTCGACTGTTGTCAGCGGATTTCGGGGGTCCGGCTGCCAGAGCCCGTCTACGATAAGCCGGTAGACGACCTCTTCTCTCTCCCCTGTTACAGGGAGGGCCAGCACGAAAACGCCGTAATCGTTGCGCACAAACGGGTGTATATTCTTGAAATCTTCGTGAGCAAAGGCGGCCCCTACAAACCGGACAAAATGGTCCGCCTCGTAGGAGAGAATGAGTTTTTGATTGTAGAGATGGGGAGGTTCGGCCTGCTTCATCCCCGTTATTTTTAGATGAAGCCCCACATCATGAGTTTCCTTCGCGGGTATTGGAAGAACGGCCAAAAAGCAATATATTAATACTAGAATGATGCGGGAGTGTTTCATACCGTTTTTCTCTATCATCATCGGACCGAATTGAAAAAACTTGACATTGCAGCTACAATTAAAATCAACCCTCGCTTAATCTACGGTGATTTTACACCGAAATTCAAGAGAACACATGTTAATCTAATATAGTAGAAACAAAAATACGGAGCGTACAGGCAGCTCGATGCCCAGTATTCAAGACATTGAACAGTTTAAATCGACCCTCAACAGTTTAGGCAACGAACCTGAAATATTAGAACAGCGCGGCGAAAAACTCGAAGACATCCCCCCTCCCGAGGAGGGCCTCCCCGATGATCTCAGTGAACTGTTAGAAGATGCCGGCGATCTCGGCGAAGAGCCCGAAGAAGAAGCGGGCGGCCCCGAGCCGGAAGAAACCGGCGAAGGGCCCGAAGAAGGTGCCGAGGAACCCGGCGAAGAGTTTGAAGAGTTTGGTGAAGAGTTCGGAGAGCAGGCCGGCGAAGAACCGAGCGGTTTTGGTCCGGGCGGAGAAGGCGCGGAAGCACCTGAAGCACCGGAAGAAGCCTTTGAAGGACCTTCTCCGGAAGAGGATGTAAGCAGCGATGTCGACCAGCTGTTGAGCGAACTGGGTGACCTCGATGATCTTGCCACCGGCGAAGAAGAGGAGGCCGAGGCCGAAGAGCCGTTCCCTGAAGAAGCCGGGCCCGAAGAGGTGGGAGAAGCTGAAGAACCAGTTGCAGAGGAAGCGGAAGGGTTCGAAGAGGATTTCGAACTGCCCGAATTTGGCGAGGAAGATTTCGGCGAAGAGACCTTCGGAGAAGAAGAACGGGGCGAACCCGAAGAACCCGGAGAAGCTGAAGAACCCGAGTCGGCCGCGGAGGCTTCTGAGGCGGGCATTGAAGAAGAGGCCGGTGGTGAGGTCGCCGGCGAAGAAGATTTTGGTGAGGAGCTTGGCGAAGAGTTTGGCGAAGAAGATTTTGAGATTCCCGACATAGACAGTGAATTAGCGGAACTCGGTGAGGATTTCGGGGCACCCGAACCTGAAGAAGGGGAAGAGCCGGGCGGTGAAGAACCCGGCGGTGTAGAACCGAGCGAAGAACCGGTTGCCGAAGAAGGATTTGAGACTGAAGAGTTTGAAGATTTCGAAGTTCCGGAAGAAGCCGGTGAAGCGTTCGGCGAAGAAGATTTTGAGATTCCCGACATAGACAGCGAATTAGAAGAACTCGCTGCCGGAGAACCGGGTGCCGCAGAGGCAGAGACTGAGGAGGCAGAGGAAGCGGAGGAGCCCGGCCCTGCTGAGGAGGAGTTTGAAGCGCCGGGCTTCGAGGAAGAGGATTTCGAAGTACCGGAAGAAGGTGAACTCGAAGAAGATTTCGAGATCCCGGAAGAAGGTGAAGCCGGCGAGGAACTCGGTGAAGCTCCCGAAGA
>CAZKZZ010000031.1:20688-27659 GCA_964557375.1 uncultured Spirochaetales bacterium
TCGAGATCCCGGAAGAAGGTGAAGCCGGCGAGGAACTCGGTGAAGCTCCCGAAGAAGAGGGCGGCGATTTCGACATCTCCGAAGGATTCCCCTTCGATGAAGAGGCGGAGGCGGGGGAAGGTGAGCCCGAGATGGAAGAGTTCGAACTCGATGAAGAGGCTTTCGAGTTCGAAGCGGAGCCGGGCGGGACGGAAGAGGACGAAGAGGCCGGCGAGGAAGCCGAATCCGAAGAAGAGATGGAAGAGTTCGACATGTCGGAGTTCGAAGGAGAGTCGGTCGAGGAACCGGACCAATTCAGCATTCCCGACATGGATTTCGAAGCACCGGTCAGTCCCGATGAGGAAGAGGAGATCCCCGGATCGGAAGAAATCGATGAATTCGACTTAGGTGATATCGGGTTCGACCTCGAAGAGGGCGGAGAAGGTGAGGAGGTCTCCGAAGAAGACCTCAACCCCGCAACCGATGTATCCGCGGGGGCCACAATTCCTGTGGGGGCCGAAGATTTCGAGCTTTCGGACGAAGATTTCGAGGCTGTTGTCCGGACATTGGACGAACTGCCCCGAAACCTCAAAATCGCGGTAGAGGAGCTCATCGGAGAACGGGGGCTTTCCGGTGAGAACCTCAAAAAACTGCTTAACATGCTCGTCGCCGGTGAAAATGCCAAGACCATTGCTTCATTCGTAAGTAAACAGCTCGGAAGGCGGATCGAAGTCCCCAAACAGTACGAAAAAAAGACCGGCGCAGAGTTCGAAGAAGAAAAAGAATCTTTCGCCTATATCTTCAGGCATACCATCCTTCCTGTCATGAAGGTTGTTACAGCAGGGGCCGCGGTCCTTGCTCTGCTCGGATTTCTCGGTTATCGTTTCGTGTACAGGCCGATCCATGCCCGGATGCTCTATGCTCAGGGATACGAAGAGGTCCAGGAAGACAACTATATCACCGGAAACGACTATTTCGACCGGGCCACCGACAAGTGGGTGGTAAAAAACTGGTTCTACAAGTACGCGGACGCGTTCAAGGACAAAAACCAGTACTACCTCGCCGAGGAGAAGTACGACCAGCTCCTTACCCGGTTTCCTCTGGATAAAAAAGGAATACTCGATTACGCCTCCCTCGAATCGGAGGTCCTCTCCGATTATCCCAAGGCGGAACAGCTCCTGCGGCGGTATCTCGATGAGGAACTGTACGACTATGAAGCCATGCTTCTCTTAGGGGACAACTATATGCGGTGGGCCGATGAGACCCCGTCCCGCTACGAAAACGCACGGGAGACCTATGCAGTGCTCTTAGAGAAGCATGGCGGGCAGCCTGAAATTCTCTTTCGAATGCTCCGGTATTTTATCCGTACCGACAACATGCAGGAAGTGCAGCGGCTCAAGGACCAGTTACAAGCGAACGAAGGTCTCAAAGTAAACCCCCACGTTTATGCTGAACTGGGGGGATATCTTCTCGATAATAATCGGTTCGAAGAGGTCGATGAGATCCTCTTTCGGGCCATGGACGTCGATGAGACCGTCCCTGAGATCCACTATCAGCTCTCCCGCTATTTTCATCAAATCGATGAATATGGCGAAGAGAAAAAGGCGCTAAACAAGACACTCGACTACCTGAAGACGGCAAAACCGTACTCCAAGCGGCAGCTCGCCATGCTCATCGACTCCCACAACAAACTCGGAGAACTCCACTATCGGGATGATATGTTTCTCGACGCAGAGCAGGAGTTCCAGAAGGCAAAACAGCTCTACGAAGATGCCCGGGAGCGGAAAATTATCGGAGTGGACAGGCAGTTCGGGGAGATTTATGCCAATTTGGGGGACCTCTACTATTATGTGAGCAACAACTATGAGACGGCGGAGGTCCTCTACTCCCAGGCGGAACAAAACCTCTACAACACTCCGGAGATAAGCTACAAGAAGGGGTTTATCCGCTATATACAAAACGATTATGAAGCCGCACTCCTCAATTTCTACGAATCCGCGGAGCCGTATTCGGAGAACAAGAACCTCATGTACGCTACCGCGAATACGCTCCATCAGCGGGGCGCCTATTTTGCAGCCCAGGGATACTACAATCATCTCCTCGATGTCCTCGAGAAAGAGGTGGAAAACATCCCCTTCCTGATGCCGGAAGAACAGGATGAGCATCTCTCTCTGCTCGAGTATCAGACCAAAGTGTACAACAATTTAGGAGTGACCCTTATCATGCTCAACATGAGAAACGGGGACGGCAGGAAGTTCTCGGAGGGGCTGCGCTACCTCGCCCGGTCGACCGAATACGCGGACATACTCTCCCGCGACCCCGAACTGATGGAGCGGACCCCGTCCGTCCAGCTCGCCTATCTCAACACCCGCTCGGTCCTCTACCCCGATGCAGTCAACGAACTGCAGATCTACGATGAGATCCCCAAAGATATGGATGAACTGTTCTTTTAGGGCGTGCTCTTGCGGACCGGCGTCTTAATCTACCGGTACCAGCCAGCCGTGGGTGTCGGCAATGGCCCCGTACTGGATGCCTTTCAGTGTATGGAGAAGGTTTTTGGTCACCTCCCCGATCTTGCCGTCGTTGTACACCTTGGTCTGTCCCCGGTGGGTTACCGATTCTATATAGGCAACGCCTGCCGCGGTGCCGGTTACAAACATCTCTTTGCCTGCTTCCATCGCCTCGTCGATGGAAATCCGACGTTCGGCAACGGTTATGCCCAAATCACGGGCGAGGGTAATGGCGCTGTCTCGATTTATACCGGGCAGGATGGTGTCCCCCAAATCCGGGGTCACCAGAGTGTCGTCCTCTAAGAGCACGAAGATGTTGCAGGATGAGCCTTCCTCTAAGTATGTTTTCTCTTTGGCATCGAGGAAGACCGCCTCCATGTAGCCGAGGCCTTCAGCTTCTTTCTTGGCCAGTGTGGGGATAACGTAGTTCGAGGCGCACTTGATCCATCCCGTTCCGCCGGGAAAGGCCCGCACCTTGTTGGTGGTGACCGCTTTGTTGTTGCCGGGACGGAAATAGGAGCCGACCGGCGTGGTAACGATGACTACCCAAGGGGATTCACTCAAACCCAGCCCGATAGCGGGCTCGGAATAGGAAAAGGGGCGGATGTACACGCTCCATCCGGCGGCAAAATCATCAGCTTCCCAGGCCGGATCGTAGGCGGGCATGAATCCCATCGCCTTGTTTTTTGCGACAACCGATTTGACCGCTTCCGTAAACTTCTCTTCCGGAAAGACGGGCATGTGCAGGCCCGCCATGGAACGGACCATCCGTTTGGCGTTCTGATCGGGGCGGAACAGATAGGTGCTTCCGTCCTTGTGGGGAAACGCCTTGAGTCCCTCAAAACAGCCCATACCGTATTGGGACGTGTAGTTTACCAGCGGAAGGTCGGGAAACGAGTTTCGCTGGGCTAAGAGCTCATTCCGTTCGTCCTCACAGAGGGCCGCCTCTTGTTCGGGTGATTTGTGGGGTTTTTCCTGATACACTTCGCTCCAGGTTTCGGTCTCCTTTTGAAACTTTGCGATATACACCCAGGGGTAGATTGATAATGAAAAACCCTTTGCCATAGATCAACTCCTCATATAATATGGTAAGAGTGTACGTACTCATACCAGTTGGGTCAATACGATTGGAGGATTTTACATGATTGATACGGTATTCATATTAGCAGGAGGCTCCGGCACCAGACTTTGGCCCGCCTCCACCCGGAAAAGTCCGAAGCAGCTGATGCAATTACGGGGTGATAAATCCCTCCTCGAGCTCACTTTGGAACGTGCTCTTGCCATAGAGAGTGCCGAGACGGTGTATATCATCACCCTCAAAAGCCAGCTCGAGCAGGTCCTCGGCGAGTGTGGCAATCACGACAGGATAACCGTGCTTCCCGAACCTGCGGCCCACAACACCGCACCTGCCATTGCCCTCGCGGCAACAGCGGAACGGCTCAAAGGAAGAAATGATGCCAACATCCTCGTGTTGACCGCCGACCATCTCATCGAGCCGGTAGAAACCTTTGTCGAGGACGCCGCCAAAGCAGGGGAGCTCGCGGAGAAGGGGTTTGTTGTCACCTTCGGGATCCCGCCCCACGGTCCCTCCACCGGATACGGATATATCGAAACCGCCGAAGAGGAGGCCCCCGGGTACCGGGTGGCTTCATTCAAGGAGAAGCCGGACCGGAAAACCGCCGAAGATTTTGTCGCGGCCGGCAACTTCTACTGGAACTCGGGGATGTTTGCCTTCAAGAACAGCCGGTTTTTAGAGGAACTGAAAGCCCATCAGCCCGCGGTGGCCAATCCCTTCGAGCAGGTGACCGTGGCCCCGAAAGCAAAAAAAGAGAAGGGGATATCGATAGAGATGGAAGGGCCGGAAATCGAAGCACTCTACGACGAGGCGCCCGAAATAAGCATCGATTACGCGGTAATGGAGAAGAGTAAGCAGTCGGCGATGGTAAAAGCTTCGTTTACCTGGACCGATATCGGGAGCTGGGACGAAGTAGCGCGGCTCGGTCTTACCGATAATCCCGACCTCTTCGAATCGGACGCGTCGGGAAACTTCGTCTACTCCGACCTGCCTGTGGCAATCTGCGGTGTGGATGATGTTATCGTTGTTGTGAAAAACGGCTGTGTGCTTGTCTGCCGTAAGGGAAGTTCACAGAAAGTAAAACAGATCGTCACTCAGCTGAAAGACCGGGATCGCCGAGATATTCTGTAAGCCGTGTGACCTGCCGTTCGAGGACCTTGATGACCTCGGCCCCGAACGTTTTGCTCAATACAACTGCACTCTTCTCGTTCCCCCCGGTGAGGTCGAGATACCGCCGTTTCTCTTCGTCGATCGGGTCTGTGATCCGCTCTTTTTGGCCGGTGAGCTTGACGATGAGTTCCCTGGTCTTGAAGCCTTCCTTGGCCGCAAAGCGGAGAGTCGAACGCACGCGGGCGATTTCCATTCCCTGGTTTAAAAGCGTTTTGGCGAGTGGTTTTACATCGAAGCGTTCGAGCGGACTGACATCGATCCGGTCGTGGATTTTCTGCTGTTCTTCCTGGACCACCCGGGCGTAGTTGTCCTGGATGCTTTCGGTCAGTTCATCGAAGGTGTGCTTGAAGTTGGCCGCGAACGACTCTTTTTTCTCCGCCGGGATGTTTGGGGCGAGCTCGTTCATCTTGGCAAGCTCCCGCTTGTACACGTTCATGTAGTTCATGATGTTCTTGACCGCCGGGTTGTTGCTCAAGGCGGGGTCGTCTTGGATCCGCTCGTTAATGTCGGTGACGATCGCTTTGAGGCCCTTCTCCCGCTCCGATTCCACGGCCACCTTTTTCTTTTTGATGGGGATGGTACCCCGGGCGATAAGCCGCTGGATGAGGACGGCGTAGATAAGCGGGGTGAGGGAGGCCGCGTGTTTGTCGAGCTCGTCGAAGTGTTTGGAATCGTATTTGAGTGCCTCGAGGAAGGGGAAGACCGGGTTTATCACCTTCCGCTTGTACTCGAGGATGCCCCCTTCCACGGAGAGGCGGACCTCCTGGATGAGGTTTTTGATCTGCTGCACGGAGAGCTTGAACTGTTCGTGCAGGTCGAAGATGTTTTCGGCCTTCTCTTTGATGTCGAACCAATCGCCCGCGACTTTCTTTTCCAATTCCTGCATGTAGGTTAAGTGTAGTGATATTTGTGATGAGAATCAATTAGAAATTTCGATGCCCGCGCTGCGGGCTGCTGCGGTCAGAGAAAGGTCCAAGGTGGCGATCCGTCCACGTATTCTGATGGCCAATTCGAGATAGCCGGCATCGTAGGCGGATAGCTCGTAGCGGGAGGCAATGTCTGTCAGTTCTCTCGAGTAGCCGACCCCGCAGGCCGTGTCCGTGGTCATCCCTATGTTCCCGATAAGAGAAAGCACCTGTCTTACCTGGTTGTACGAGAGCCGTTTATGTTTTACTGCTACGGTAAGTACGTTTGAGATTTCATACCAGAAGAGCGACGTTGTGATGATCTCATGCCCTCCGGCAGCGTCTTTCAGTATTGACTCGATGTTTTCGGACTGTTCATCGGGGAGGAAAAGCGCAGCGACAAAAGAAGTGTCAACGACAAGAGCAGTTCTGCTGTTCACCGTCTTCCCTCTTCGATGTATTCCCGGATATCGACCGGCTGCTTGACGCTTTTTCTGATTTCTCTTAATTCTTTCAGCACCGAATCCAACTCCTGTTGATCCGTTTTGTCGGAGATGGGAACCAGTTTAGCTACCGGTTTTCCCCGCTTGGTGATAGTAAACTCCTGTCCCTGTTCCGTTTTTGCAAGCAGGTCGGAAAGGTGTGTTTTTGCATCGAATGCTCCGATCGTATTCTGTATCAGTTTCATGTATCTAGTTTAATAAACTGGTTTGTTTATGTCAAGGTTCTTTTTCATGCCTGCGCTCTTCCGCAATTCGGGTTTTAGTTACCACACTGTTTTAATATGGGGATAATCGAGCAGTTTTTTGTCTTTCGTAATAAGCGGGCAGCCTAAGCTAATTGATGTGGCGAGAATGATCCGGTCAGCCGGGTCGGTGTGAAGCGGTTCGGGAAGGGTAACAGAGAGTTCTGCTATGGTGTTATCAACCGGGACAAAATGGAGAAATGAAAGTTTGGAGGCTTTTCTTATAAAGACCGTCATGGGGATGGTCATGGTAAGCCTCTTTTTTGCCTCGAGCATAAACAGTTCCCACGTGCTCATGCAGGAAACATACAGTTTTCTCGCACTCCGCGCGTGGGTGATAAGCTCCCGAGCTGCCGGAGAAAGCGTTTCCGGATTATTGAGGTACCACACCAGCACATGCGTGTCTAAAACAATCACTCCATCACTCCCCACTCTTCAGCCGGGACTACCGGTTCAAAGGGAGATTCGTAGGTGACTACACAGTTTCTCAGTTCTGCGATTTCCTCTTCCTCATTGTCAGTGATGGGCATGATTTTGAGTACCGGGTCCCCGTGATCGGTTATGATGATCTCTTCTGCAGTCTCTTC
>CAZKZZ010000032.1:0-27613 GCA_964557375.1 uncultured Spirochaetales bacterium
GCAGGAAGGGTTGTCTCCGACAGATACCCGTCTCTTCCCACATACCGAACATACCCCCGTAGAATTTCCACTGACGTTTTCACTTGTTTTTGAAAAGATGAAACTGATCAAGAGTTCAGCATAGAGAAACGCGGCATATGAAAACCTACTACTGGTAAATATCCCTACGGTTTCTGATTCTAATCACAAGAATTATGAGTTCCAGGTCCCGGATATCGCAGATAAGGCGATAATCCCCCACCCTATACCGCCAGAAAGTACTGAGTCGTCCGGAAAGGGCTTTTCCGAGAGACCGAGGGCTTTCGAGGGGTTCAATACGCTCCCGAAGAAAGGATGTTATTCGCTGTTCTTCAGATTTATTAAGTTTCGTGAGGTGTTTTTTTTGCCGAATCCGTAAGCCTAATCGTGCAGGCCAAGATCCTTCTCCACTTCATGGAGAGAAACTGTTTGCTCCTCACCTTTTCTAAGCCGCTCGAGTACCTCCATGCCGAGATAATAATCCTCCAAATCGTCGAGCCCTCCGTCAATCAGCTCCCGAAGATAAAAAGCTTTTGTTCGACCGGTTTCTGCGGAAAGTCTATCCCGCCGCTGTTCGATTTCATGATTAAGTCTAATGGAAGTTGCCATACATGACTCCTCCAAGATTTTTGTATTTAATGTGTTACAAATATCGTCCGAAAGCAACATCTTGAGAAGTTTATATCGTAACAATGTTCGAGGCAGCAAGAAACGCATGGTAAACCATCTTGGAAAACTACATTGTAAAAACGCTGCTAAATAGGTAGTCTTTTACACAATACAGATATAAGGAAAAAACGGAGTGGACCACTACCTCGGCATAGACATAGGCGGGACCAAATGCGCGGTGATACTCGCAGAGCAGGAATCCGCCGGCCGGAAACCCCGGATAATCTCCAAAGAAAAGGTCCCGACGAGAGACCATGGTTCCGGGACCGTTAGTACTCCCTCGGAGACGATCAGCAAATTACTCGCCCTTGCCCGGGCCATGCTCGAACGGGAAGGACTCACCTTCGCCGATATCCGGGCAGTCGGTGTAAGCTGCGGCGGCCCCCTCGATGCAGAACGGGGTGTCATCCTCTCCCCTCCCAATCTGCCCGGCTGGGACGAGGTCCCTATCACAGCGACGATCAAACAGGAAACCGGGCGGCCCGCCTACCTGCAAAACGACGCCAATGCCGGAGCACTGGCCGAATGGCAGTGGGGGGCTGGCAGGGATTGTAAGAACATCATATTTCTCACCTTCGGTACCGGATTAGGCGGGGGTATCATCCTTGACAGCCGGCTCTATTCGGGTACTAACCATATGGCCGGCGAGATCGGTCATGTTCGGCTGGCCGAATACGGTCCCGCCGGGTATGGAAAACCCGGTTCCGTCGAAGGTTTTTGTTCCGGCGGCGCTATTGCCCAAATCGCTTGGACCGAGATAACCGCCCTCATGCAGCGGGGAGAAAAACCGCCCCGCTGGGCATCGCCCGATGCAGATCTCACGGCAAAAACGGTGTGTGAAGCTGCCGCCGAAGGGGAGTCCCTAGCCCGCCGTATCCTCGAGCTGTCCGGGTCCTATTTAGGCCGTGCTCTGGCAATCATCGTAGACATCCTCAATCCGGAGAGGATTATATTAGGCAGTATCTACTGCCGCTGCAGAGAGTTCCTAGAGCCCGCGATGCGCCGAGGCCTGGAAGCAGAAGCACTACCCCGAGCCCTCGAGGCCTGCTCAATAGTCCCTTCCGAATTGGGGGAGGAACTCGGGGATTATGCCGGTGTCAGTGTAGCAACCGCTGCTGGAGATGAGTACAGCAGTATGTAGATAAAAAATTTTCAAAGTTATGGACCGGCCACCACCTTTTATTACACTCTTGACAGAAATATATGTATAGTCCTATTATACATAAACAAGATAATTAAAAGGAATGATACCATGGAAGCTTCCGTTGTTGATTTACGATATCATATGAAAGAAGTGTTAGAAGCGCTAGAAAGAAGAGAAAATGTAAAAATCCTCTACCATGGCAAGGTAAAGGCCATCATTACTCCTGTTAAAACCAAAACAGATACTGATGAGCAGAACAGAGTCCAAAATCATCCCTTATTCGGAATTTCAAAATCAGAAAAGGAAACAGAACAAACGATTGACGAATTGAGGAGCGGTCGTTACTAATGCTGTTTGACACTGATGTATTGATAGATGTTCAGAAAGGTATAGAAGCTGCCGCGGAGATAATCAATAGTGATGAGGACCGTTATATCTCAATTTATACATACATGGAATTAATGCAATGTGCGGATAACAAACAGCAGCATAGAGAAGTGAAAAATTTTCTAAAGGATTTCTTCTTTATTACACTGCCGATTACCGAAAATATTGCTCACCGTGCATCTATCTATGTGGAAGAATATACATTGACAAATTCCATAAGAGCAGGAGATGCCCTGATCGCAGCTACGGCTGTTGAGAATAATTTAGTCCTGTGTAGTGCGAATAACAAACACTTTAAAATAATAAAAGAATTACAATTCAGGCAATACAATAAATGAAACCGACCCTTGACGACCTTATAACACGGTATCCCAGACTAGATGTCTGTAGAGAAGACATACAGAAAGCGTACGATATGCTGCTCGAGTGCGCCCGCGGCGGTAGGACCATCCTCGTCTGCGGGAACGGGGGGAGTGCGGCGGACAGCGAGCACATTGTAGGAGAGCTCATGAAGGGGTTTCTCGAGAAACGGCCGGTCGGACCGGACCTGCGGCAGCGGCTCGAAGAACTGGACCCCGAAACGGGCGCTCACCTCGCCTCGAGCCTGCAGATGCCCATCAGGGCGGTGTCCCTCACCGGCCACATCTCCCTGTCTTCCGCATTCAACAACGACGTCTCAGCAGACTGCACGTTCGCCCAGCAGGTGCTCGGTTTCGGGAGGCAGGGTGACGTGCTGATTGGTCTTACAACCTCCGGTAACTCACAGAACGTAGTCAATGCTGTTTTGACCGCCCGTGCACTCGGTATAAAATCTGTCGGGTTTACCGGAGAAGCAGGCGGAAAACTCGGAAAGCTTACGGACATCTGTATCAGAGTCCCGGAGACGGAAACCGCCCTCGTGCAGGAGCTCCATCTTCCCGTCTACCACACCATCTGCGCTATGCTCGAAGATGCTCTATTTGCTCATTAACGACACCGCGTTTCCATTTGCAGTTTTTTACGATTCACACTACTATAGGTGAGTCAACTACGTGTAAGGAAGAGGAAACGTAAATGGGACATTCTACGATGCCGAAATCACTCGAAGAGAGTTCTGTTCTCTTCGCCATTAACAACTCAGAAGATCTCAATAGATTGAGCGACGTAATCCGGTTTCGAAAGCTGCAATTAAAAAACTGTTCGAGTGAAGATCGGGCCGTCCAGCTTATAAAGTCGAAAAAGCCTGATCTCATTATTTTAGATAAACAATTCTCTAACCTCGATACGTTTGCCTTGTGCAGACAGCTCAAAGAAAAAGAAGAAACACGGAATATTCAAATTATCTTCTATCTGTCGAACGGAACCGACGATACCTCCATCAAAAGTGTGTTCGAAGCAGGGGGAAAAGACTTTTTTAGTAAACCGTTTCGTGAGGATGAAATCCGGTCAAAAACACAAACGCTGATTGAATTGAAAAAGATGCGCGAAACTGTGGGGCAACTGACCCGTACCGACCCCCTTACGAACCTCCCTAACCGTCAGGGCGGGGAAGCGGTAATCGCCTATGAGTATAAACGGACAAAACGGACCAACCTGCCCTATTCGATTATTATTGGAGAGATTGACAACATTTCTTCAATACGGAAATCCCGCGGGGATGAAGATTCGGAAGCGGTATTTAAAAATGTTGCCGACTTCATCACCCGGTCTATTCGGGAACAGGACACCGTATCGCGTTGGGATGGAGACCGGCTTCTTCTCCTCCTGCCTCAAACAGACCAGAGAGGTGTGGTTACGTTAGCCGAAAAACTGAGGTCCGGGATCGAGCATCATCAGATACAGCTCCAAAGCGAATCTATCACAAGCACCATGTCCTTCGGAGTTGCAATGGGAACAGGAAAGGAGAGTTACAACAACTGTCTCTCACGCGCGGACGGAGCCCTTGCTCGAGCAAAAAAGAATGGACCCAACTGCACAATCTTGAGCAGCTAAATATTTTTCCTTTTTAAGCTCAGCCGTTCGCCGGTATTGGCGTAGCAAACCCAATCACAGATATTGATAACGTGATCACCAAGCCGTTCCATAAACCGATTGAGAAAAAGGAGCGTGGAGCCATACTCGACTGCTTTAGGATTTTTCTCCATCATTCCGATGATATCAGAGTAGAGCTCTTTGTGCAGATTATCGATTGTGATATCCTGACTTGCTGCTTTTTGTGCTCTTTCTGCGTCACGTTCGACAAAAGCATCGATCGACTCCTTGAGCATCGCTATGCCGATTTCCGCCATCTTTTTTATCTTCGGCAGCGCCGGCTCCATTATCTCTTCCGGTATCTCTTTGACCGCCTTAGCGAGATAACTGGCATGGTCGCCGATCCGTTCGATATGATCGACCATTTTAACAGTGGTTATTATCTCACGCAAATCATGTGCGACCGGCTGTTCGGTAGCAATGACCCTGATACTGTTATCTTCAATGTCCTGCTGTATTTGATCGATTTCAGCATCTCCCTTGATAACTTCATCAGCAAGATCGGTATTACGCTGCTCCAGTGCAAAAAGGGCTTTGGAGACAGCCTCCTCCACCAAAACACCCATCCTTATTAGTTTCTGCATGAGTGCATCTAATTCTTCCCGAAACTTGAATCGTGGTTCCATTCTTTCCTCCATTGTTCTTTGTATTACTTTACCTGTTTTTCTTAATATAATGCAATCGGTATTGCATAACCGGACTGTCAACCAAAACGTCCCGAAATATAATCTTCGGTCTCTTTATTTTTCGGTTCTAGAAACAATTCCTGTGTTTTATCAAACTCAACCAGATACCCTGAGCCTGCGTTATCAACCATGAAAAATCCTGTATAATCGGAAACCCGTGAAGCCTGCTGCATGTTATGGGTCACGATAACGATCGTATATTTTTCACTCAATTCCATCATTAAATCTTCTATTTTCATTGTAGCAATAGGGTCGAGTGCGGAGGCGGGTTCGTCCATCAAAATAATGTCCGGTTCCACTGCAATCGTTCTCGCAATACAGAGACGTTGCTGCTGGCCTCCGGAAAGGGAAAGCGCGCTGAGATCGAGCCGCGATTGTACTTCTTCGTAAAGCGCAGACCGCTTGAGGCTGTTTATCGTTATTTCTCGTAATTTCTGTTTATTTTTTATTCCGAACATCCTCGGCCCATAGGCAATGTTATCATAGATACTCTTTGGAAATGGATTGGGAGCTTGAAACACCATTCCTACTTTCCTCCGCAGTCGCACCGGATCGATATCTTCATCATAGATGTTTTTATCATTGTAGAGGACTTTTCCTTCGACATGGGTATTTGCAATAAGATCGTTCATCCGGTTCAAACAGCGGAGAAAGGTTGATTTACCGCATCCGGACGGCCCGATTAGCGCTGTAATCTTGTTTCGGTGAATTTTCATATCAATGTTTTTCAGCGCCTTATGCTCCCCGTAATAAAAACTCAAATTCTGTATCTCCATAACCGTTTCCAGCTCAGTTTCAACGGAAGGAACGATTTTGCTAAGAGGTATATTGTTTTCCACTCTGTATCAATACTCTCCTCATTTTTTGTTCTGCGAAAATTTGTAACGAATATATATAGCCATTCCGTTCATTGCCAGAAGAATAGCCAACAGTACTACTATTGCAGCAGGGGTTACCCCATGTTGAAAATCTGAGCTAGGGAAATCCGACCATGCAAAAATCTGAAGGGGCATGGCAGAGAAAGAGCTCATTATTCCTCTTGGAGCTGTAAAAATTGACGTAGCTGCTCCGATCATGATAAGCGGAGCGGTTTCACCCATCGCGTTAGCGAGTGACAAAATCGTGCCTGTCATGATACCCGGAACAGCCTCGGGGAGAACGACCGAACGGATCATCTGCCATTTCGTGGTCCCCAATCCAAACGATGCATTTCTATGGGAATCGGGGACTGCCTTTATCGCCTCTTGAGAGGAGACAATAACTATAGGCAATACCCGGAGGGTCAAGGTAAAAGCCCCGATAAGAACAACACCGTGGGGAAGCCCGAGTGTCGTAACAAACAACCCCAACCCCAATAAACCGTATACAATAGAAGGGACACCTGCTAAGTTGGCAATATTCGTTTCAATAATACGCTTGAATATATTGTCTCTACTGTACTCTTCCAGGTAGACCGCTGCTCCTACCCCCAAGGGGAGGGAAAATACTGCAACCAGAGCGATCACCATTACTGACCCGATGAGCATCGGATAAATTCCTGCTTTCTCAGCGAACCGGGAAGGTGAATTGGTAATAAACTGCCAATCGAGCCACCCCCACGCATCAATAAAAACATATACCAACAGCGCGGCAAGCGAAACAATACCAAAGAAAGTTGCGAACACACAAATACCGGTAAAGATCTTACCCTTTATCCGTTCAGCATTGATATTATCGGCAGGTCCGATGTCGCCAATTTCGACGACACTCAAAACTGCCGCTCTAGCCAGTGCCCGGTTCTCCTCCAGCCGATTTCCCCACTTGATCATTGATACTTCTCTCGGTATTTGTTTTTTATGTACTGGCTTACAATATTTAGTAAGAAGGTCATGACAAAGAGGGCCAGGCCGATAGCGAAAAGACTCTTGTAAGCAATCGAAGTCCCGCTGACATCACTCATCCCGATTTCCACCATAGCGGCAGTCATGGTTTGCACCGGTTGTAACACTGCTTCTCCGAGATTGATCGGATTGACCAGACGGGGATAATTCCCCGCGGCAATTGTTACCGCCATTGTCTCGCCGATCGCCCGTGAAATACCTAATATAAATGACGAGATGATGCCGGAAAGCGCAGCCGGAATCACGATGGTGACCGTAACTTGAAATTTTGTTACTCCTAAGCCGAATCCGCCGAGCCGCAATTTTTCCGGCACTGCCCGCATAGAATCCTCACTTATGCTGGCAATCGTGGGAACGATCATAATACCGACGACAACTGCAGCACTCAAAACGTTGAATGTGGCTATACCCGGGAAGATGCGCCTTAAGAGAGGGGTAATATATACCAGTGCGAAATAGCCATATACTACTGTGGGAAGCCCTGCCAATATTTCAAGAGACGGTTTTACCACTGAACGGACCCGTTCTCCGGCATACTCGCTCAAATAAACCGCGGCAAGCATTCCAATCGGCAGTGCAATGAGAGCAGTGAGAAAAGTAAATGTCAACGTGCCGCTCATCAGAGGGAGTACCCCAAACTGCGTAGGCTTGATAAGAGGGTTCCACTTTCCGCTGGTTAGAAAATCGAAAATGGAGACCTCCCTGAAAAAATCGATAGAGTCCACCAGCAGAACAATAACGATTCCTAATGTAGTAATAACAGAAAGAAGTGCTGTCGCAAGAAATACACACTTTATTATCTTTTCTTTAAAATCTTCTCTTCTATTTTTAAGTATTGATTCGTATGCCATATACTCTCTTATAATAAAAACTATGGAGCAAAGCTGCCGCTCTGCTCCATAGAGGTTTTTAAAACAATTCTTCCAGCGAATACTATTTTATTCGGGTACTCCTTGGCTCTCGAGGACTGCCCGCAGTTTTTCTATCTGGGCCTGTTTGTCTTCAGTTGTCATTGGGACATATCCTACCTGCTTTACCAGATCACTATCGATCTGTTCGAGATAAAACTCGACAAATGCCTTCACTTCAGGCCGTTTGAGCGATTTGTCCGAGACATAAATAAACAGAGGCCGGGAGAGAGGAGTATACTCACCGCTCTTTGCAGTCGCAATACTCGGTTTCACACCGTCGACAGCTAATGCTTTTACCTTCCCCTGATTCTCGAGATAATAGGCCATTCCGAAATAGCCCATCGCATACTTCGACCCGCTTACCGCCTGGACGATGGTGTTGTCCTGTTCGGTTTTCTGAAAATCGGTACGGGAGGCACCGCTTTCTCCGATAATCTCTTCAGTAAAATAGTCGAACGTGCCTGAGGCAGCGGTCGGCCCGTACAGTTCTATTGGTTCATCGGGCCAGGATGGGTCGACATCACTCCAAGTCCGGGCAGGATTGTCCGGTCTCCAGATATGAGCAAGCTGTTCTACGCTAAGGGTATCGACCCAGTTTGCTTCCGGATTTACTACTATAGTGATCGCATCGGTAGCCACAGTAAACTCGATCGGTTCGATGCCGTTGTCCCTTGCATCCTTTAGCTCTTCCGATTTGATGGGACGACTTGCATCGTTTATATCGGTTTTACCGGGGATAAAAAAGTTCTTAAACCCTCCTCCGGAACCGGTCGACTGGACAGGTATTTCAACAGAGGGATGTATTTTATTAAACTCTTCGGCTACGGCAACCGTAATCGGATAGACAGTACTGCTTCCGGCAACTTTTACCGACCCGGATAATTGTTCCGTGTTGTTTTCTTTCTTACCACCTGCAAAAACGGTCAAACCGGTAACAAGGAAAACAAAAAAAGCAACTATGCTTTTTTGCATCTCATATCTCCTTCAGTTAGTCGGGCGGTTTTCTTTCGTGACTATAATTAAAAGAAACATTGTTACTTTTTTATTAAGATACGCTTAATAGTTGGTTAGAGATTATTCCTACTGCTAAGCGTAATCTTTAACAGATAATTAACAAAACTCTTACATTTATCTTACAACAGTTTTCTAAGTTAAGGCACCAAATAAAACATTTCTTAAGGAGGAATGAAATGAAGAAGTTAATACTTCTCGCACTTGTTGTTCTCATCGCAGGGACTTTCGCTTTTGCGGAAGGACAGAAAGAAAAAGGCGGAATGTCAGGAGACTACGCCTTCGGAGGGTCCACTACGGTTGATCCTATCATCACTGCAGCAATCGAAGAGTGGAAATCGATCCACCCCGACGTACACATCAGCTATGAAGGTGTTGGTTCGAGCAATGGAGTTAAAGGTGTTATGAGCGGCCAGTATTCTCTCGGTGCTGCTTCCCGCGAACCCAAATCAGCTGAAATAGACCAGGGTGTCCGCGGTATCCACATCGCCCTCGATGCAATCGCTCCCGTTGTAAACCAGGACACTGTTACGATCAGCAACCTCTCGGTTGACCAGCTTGCTCAGATCTACGCTGGTGAAATTACCAGCTGGAGTGAGGTCGGCGGACCCAACGAAGAAATCGTTGTATTCAACCGTGACGAAGCTTCCGGAACTTACGAAACTTTTGAAAAGAAAGTTCTCGGCGACTATGAATTCCGTCAGGATGCCGGTGTCGTTACTTCCAACGGTGACATGGCAGCAAAAGCAGGGGCCACTCCCTATGCAATCGGGTATGTAGGCCTCGGATTCGTTGAAGAGCCCGGTCTGAAAGCTGTCAATGTTGACGGTGTACAACCCACCATCCAGAACGTTTACAACGAAAGCTATCCGATTTGGAGATTCTTGAATGTTGTATTTTATGATGAAACCGGCCTCGGCGAAGTAGAGGCCACATTTGTCGAATATCTCTTAGGGGATGAAGGGCAATCGATCGTGGAAGAAGAAGGTTTTATCTCCCTTCCTGACAATGTAATCTCCGATTCCATGGATATTGTTGAATCTGCTGCCAAATAAGACTACAGTATTATTCAACACATCGAATGAAAAAGCCCTTCGCAAAGACGAAGGGCTTTTTTTAACAGAAATCTAACAAAACTATAATACAATATAAAGAACCAACCTGCTTTATACAATAGCCGGTCGCTTATAATAGTTAAAAAAAGGCGGAGAAGGAGCAAAACCATTGAAATTATCGAAGCGAGCTGAAAAGTTTATTGAGAGCACCTTTCTCTTTTTTGCACTCATCTCAATACTAAGTGTTATCTTTATCACCGTTTTTATCCTTATAGAGGGTGCCCCTCTGTTCAAACATGTCGGATTTTTCAAATTCTTGACCTCCTCAGAATGGGACCCCACCGGAGACCCTCCCTCTTTCGGAATCCTTGCGTTTATCGTGGGCTCCTTCCTCGTAACCGGGATTTCCCTTGTCATTGCAGTACCGATCGGTCTTCTCGTCGGTATCTTCATGGCCGAAATGGCAAAAGGTGCAGCAGCCCGGATTATCAGAAGCGGGGTCGAATTATTGGCAGGTATACCTTCAGTCATTTACGGGCTGTTCGGTTTTTTCTTTATCGCCCCGATCATCAGAAACGTTTCGCAAAGTAATACCGGGCTAGGCGTATTAACTGCTTCTATCGTGCTTTCCATAATGATCCTTCCGACAATTATAAATATTACCGAAGTCTCGATCAGGGCAGTGCCGGAAGAATTGAAAGAGGGCTCTCTTGCGCTCGGTGCGACCCACTGGCAGACCATTTCCAGAACTTTGGTTCCGGCAGCACGTTCCGGAATCATCGCCGGAATAATCCTTGGTATCGGACGCTCTATTGGAGAAACTATGGCCGTTTTGATGGTTGCCGGTAATTCCCCGATCATGCCGGACAGCATCTTCTCTCACGTCAGGACTTTGACTATGAATATCGTCACCGACCTGAAATACGCTGCCGTAGGGAGTCTTCACGAAACCAGTCTCTTTACAACCGGAATAATTCTGTTTTTCTTTATCCTTATTATCAATACTATTGTTCAATATACCTTAAAAAAATCAATCCAGAAGGGAACCTAATATGCTGAGTAGCAAGCGAACGCTTCAATCCCACAGACAGGAAAAAATCGCTAAAATTATGATATGGGCATCGGTTGTTTTTACCATCGGTGTTCTGGCATGGATTATCATGTACATCATGGTCCGGGGATTTGTCTCTAATCGAAATCCTGTCTATGAGGTCGTTGATATAGCAGAACATGAAATGAACCTCGGAGAAAATATAGCTAGGAACATGCTGGTCATCGCCAATAAAGGGGTCCGCGTTGATGATCTCCCTATTTACGACCTTCGCACGCTTTATACGAAAGGCAGAAAGGAAAACTGGGGGCATTACACGGCCCAAGACCTCAAAGCTGAACCGTTTGCCTACCGTTCAACCGAGGAGTTTTACAGCGCGGCAGCAGAATTGATTATCGGTCCGGAGGAAGGGTTCGGAGATTATACAACCTATGTAGACAGTCCGGAAGAGATGGTACAACAGGTAGCTCAAACCAAGGGAGGCCTCGGTTATATCCCCGCAAACTCCACCCTGGATTTGAAAAACGTAAAGGTAGTACCGATTCGACGAATCTCCCTCATCGTTAATCCCTCAGTCCGCGAAATCGTAAACAATATTCAAATCCAGAAATTGTCCCAGGAGCAGGTAGAACAGGTATTTCGAGGTGAGTTCACCAATTGGAAGGAAATAGGAGGAATAGACCTTCCTATCCGGCCTATACTTCCGCCAGTTGATAAAGACCGGTTTACGTTTATTTCCGATAGTTTGACCGATGAAGATACCCAGCTGTCCGACAGTACCATCATAAGCACCTCACTCGAAGAGTTCTATCAAGCATTGCAGAATATTGATGGTAGTGTGGGACTTGGATTCTACGACGGTGCGCAGGCACTGGAATTACCTATCATGGACACGACAAGGCACGAAGTGAGTATGAATCTCGACCTTGCCTTTATCATCGAAGCGCCGGCCCGTTCCGGAAGATGGGGCGGAATATCCTATATCATCATCAATACTCTGTTTCTCATTCTGTTTACTCTTATTTTTTCTACTCCGGTCGGTGTGCTTGCCGCCATTTATCTTGTAGAATACGCGAAACAGAGTAAGCTGGTAGAAATCCTCCGGATGGGGACTGAAACGCTGGCCGGTATTCCTTCGATTGTTTTTGGGCTTTTCGGAAATATTTTCTTTGTAAACATTCTTGGTCTCGGTATTGGATTCATATCCAGTACACTTACCGTCACTATGATGGTCCTGCCCACAATAATACGAACTTCGGAAGAAGCACTCAAAGCCGTTCCTATGACATTTCGGGAGGGCAGTCTCGCACTCGGGGCCACCAAACTGCAGACCGTGTTCAAGGTCGTACTCCCTGCTGCCATTCCGGGTATTCTTACCGGAATCATCCTTGCAGTAGGAAGAGTTGTTGGAGAGACTGCGGTACTCCTCTACACCCTCGGCTCCAATTATGAGCTGGTAAGGGGCCCAAGCTCTTCAGCACGAGTTCTCTCCCTGCACCTCTACTTTCTCTTCTCAGAGGCGATTTCCTTTGAACGATCTTTTGCCACAGGGGCGATTCTCATATTCATAGTATTAATTGTAAATATATCTACAACAAAATTGATAAGCCGCGTCAACCGCATGGCGGGTAAGTAGGAGCGATAAATATGGAAAACAATAATAACAACAACAGCACCAACAGAACAAAAATAGAAGTAAAAAACCTCGATCTTTTTTATGGTGATTTCCAGGCTCTACAAAATATAACCATGAATATGGAGGAACATAAAGTTACAGCACTCATTGGACCCTCCGGCTGTGGGAAATCTACCTTTATACGTACTTTGAATCGTATGAACGATGTCATTGATGACGTTACTATTAAAGGTGAGATCCTCTATGAAGGCGAAGATATCTACGGCAATATCGACGTAATCGAGCTGCGGAAACGGGTCGGTATGGTGTTTCAAAAACCCAATCCGTTCCCCATGAGTGTATACGATAACGTCGCATACGGGCCCAAAGTCCACGGAACAAAAAATAAAAAAGAACTGGATGAAATCGTAGAACGGTCGATAAAAGCAGCAGTTCTCTGGGACGAGGTCAGTGATCGCCTTCACAAACCGGCCTTAGGACTTTCCGGGGGCCAGCAGCAGCGACTCTGTATTGCTAGGGTATTGGCTGTAGAACCAGATGTAGTGTTGATGGATGAACCGACCAGTGCCTTGGATCCCATTTCTACGACCCGCATCGAAGACCTCGTAACCGAACTCAAAGAGAATTATACAATTATCATAGTTACTCACAACATGCAGCAGGCAGGCCGAATATCCGATCAAACTGCGTTCTTTTTAAACGGTGTCGTTGTAGAATCAGGCAACACCCAGGACATTTTTTTCAATCCAAATGATTCGAGGACGGAGGCGTATATCTCCGGGAAGTTCGGATAAGATCGACTAAATTGTGTGGTCCAGCGGTCCGGCCCACCAGTTTTGAGCTCGAGGCCGGAGGCTTGACGCCGGTGCTATAACAGTCTACTGTTTTAAATTGCCGGCCTATGAACATCAAAAAAAACAACGGAAAAGAGCCGAAATACACGCGTCCGAGCGTGATGCTTGCGGTCTCCGATCTGGAAAATGCAAAAAACCTCGCCACTGCTGCATATAATATATGCAGCACGTTCCGTGTCGGTGTACACATCATCCACGTCTGCGTTGATTCAGATTCACCAGATAGTTCTTCAACTGAAGACGCCTGCCTTTCCACGGCAGAGCTGTCGCTAAAATCTCTTCCTGTAATAGAATCGACCGTACTTCACTCCGACAATATTTCAAAAGCTATTATCGGCGCTGTAAAAGAGCACGATACCCAGCTTCTCATAGTCGGGTGGCACGGAAACCGGACCAATCCCAAACTGAAATACGGGACGACGATCGATCCGCTCCTCGAACAATCCCCCTGCGATATTGTTGCCTTTAAAAAGTACGAAGAAAAAGAGTACTCAAACATACTCATTCCTTTAGCAGGAGGGCCGAACAGCGGTCTGGCTTTGGAGATCGGAAGCATCTTAGCAGGAAAAAAAGAAGGTAAAATTACCCTTCTTACCGTCAACAGGCTCATTACTTCCGGAAAGAAAAAGGCGATTCCGGATTTGAATCTTCAGTCATTTTTGGAAAAACACATAAAACGGCTCCACATCCCCGAGAACAGGGTAAGCATTCGTTCCATTGCGACCCGCAGAGAGATACCGGAAATTATTACCAGTGAAGCGGCCGGACATGACATGGTGGTGATGGGGAGCAGCTACAGTTCTCTCTTGAATTGGTCTTCTCCCGGAGGCATTCCGGAAACAGTTGCGCATTCTCTCGATATTCCTGTAGGCATCGTGAAAGCTGAACAGTCCCTTAAATCCCTGGTAAAGAAACTGTTTTGAAACAAGGACTTGATTAAATCCCCGCTCATGACGACAATAAGTATAATACACCATGGAACAGTACGAGAAATATCTAAAAAATCTTCCGGTTATTCCCGATATAGCTGCGAAAATCCTCTCCATTCCTGAAGATGCCAAAAATATTTCTTTTAAAGAACTGGAAGAGTTGATTAAAATAGACCCCGGCCTTACCACCAAGATACTGAAGGTGGCAAATTCCGCCCTGTATGCGAGGCAGAGAGAGATCACCACACTACAGATGGCAATAACACTTCTCGGCTTCAAGAACATCAAGAGCTTAGTCATTCTCACCACCGCATCGAATGCTTTTGCGGGGCAGAGCAAGACTCCATTTTACAAGGATTTCTGGAAACATTCAGTCCTTACCGCATTTCTGGCCAAAGAGATAGCACGGCGCGATTTGAAAAAACTCTCCCCGGATGAGGCATTTTTGGCTGGGCTGCTCCATGACATCGGGCAGGTCGCCATGTTTCATGTTGAACCGGAAGAGTATCAGGAATTGCTCAGAGAACGGGAAGAATCGGGAGCGCAGACAAAATTCCTCGAGCAGGAGCGGTTCGGAACAAATCATAAACAAATCGGTGCATCTGTTCTCGCGAAATGGAGTTTTCCCGATATCTTCGTCGATACCGCAAAAGAACACGGGATGATCAATATTACTTCCGAACACCGCACTCTTATTATCTGTATCAGTTTAGCCGACATCATTGCAGATATGATATCGCACGAGGAGCTTCCCGAACGGAAACAAAAACTGCTCGATGAGTATAAGAAACTCTCAGGGATTCCGGAAGAGCGTCTCGTCTACTACACCAGTCAATTCGTAGAAAAGGTCTCCGAAGATCCGCTGTTCAAAGAGTGCCAAAACCTGTTCCACTTTACCTATCAACCTGAATCCAAAACTGCCTGATTTTCCGCCTGCCTCCACCCCTCCCTACTGGCAGGTGTAACAAGGTTTGAGGCAGTACATTTAAACTATGGAGCCAGCAGTTTCATCACCTTTGCATTCATCCCGAAATTGATCGAGAGCGACCAGTATTCGGGGTCTCCCGTAACCGTGTCCCAGGTTTGAGACCCGGAAATGCTCAGATAATAGTTGTTGTGGTTCTTAGAAAGATCCATTCTGCCCGCTAATTCCAGCTGAAACGCCGGATTCTCCGGTTCATCCCGCAAGATTCCCTCCCAGTACCCTCCGCCGGTCGCGGTAAGGGAGACCCCGAGCGAGTTTTCTTCCGGCAGACCGAACCAGGAGGATGCGATTAGCCCCCCCTTTGCCACCAGAACGCTGTCAGGCGCGTAATAGCCGCTGTCCTCCTCGATAGAAGGGACCAGGGAATGGTTAAAAGAGACCGTCTCCATTATGCTCAGGTTGGTCCAGGGAGTGTCGAAGAGGTGGATCCCGAAGACACCTTCCTCCAAAGCGGTCCCCATGATGTTGCCGTTGTCATCATCGGTAAACTCCAGTTTTCCATACCCCCGGATTGAGGTATTCTTGAATACAGGCGCTTCCAGTCCGGCCAGCGAATAGAAGAGAGACAATTCGCCCGTATGGGAATTGACCGGGTCCCGTTCCGGAGCAAATGTATCTTTTACCGTTGCGTAGCGGTAGGTCCCGCGTGCTGAGAAGTAATCGAGAGAAAAAAGCAGATCTCCGGTAAACAGGGGATACACATCCCAATACCCGATGAAATCACCCATGGGCAGGGTTTCGTCCCTTTCACTCAAGATATCATCTTTGAAGAGTTCCGACCCGAACATGAGGCCGGCCCCGGGAGTGACCGTAAGGTTTATAAAATAGAGGTCGATCGGGAAGCCCACCTCTACGGAGTGGATCTGATAGGAAGTGTCTTCTTCACCACCGTACGTCTTGTGTAGCCTGATCGCATCGAACTCATACGTCCCGGTGACCGAGAAGAGGGTACTCACGGGAATGAGCAGTGTCGCCTCCCCTTTGAGTCCGATCATCTGGGGGTCTCCGATAAGCTGAGTGGAAAAGGAGAACTCATCGGGATGCTGACGCGCCAGCTGATTATAAAAGGTTGCAGCATTGGGATAGAACGGGTCGTCATTGTATACTTCCCGAAACATCTTCTTGGCTTGGCCCCAGTCGCCGTACCGCTGACGGACGACACCAAGATTAAATTTGGCATCGATGTTCCAGGGGTCGATATCGAGCACTTTTTCAAACTGCTGGGTGGCCCTTAAAAGGTTGTCCTGCTCGAGAAAATATTTTCCCAACTCGTAGCGAATTTGATACGTATCGGACTCTATTTGATAGAACTTCCGCTTCATCGCATCGATCATTATCCGGTGAAGCGCGTCGAGATCTTCTTTTACCTGCGGGAGGAGCGTGTCTACCTCTTCTTTTACCTCCTGATACCGCTGTTCGAGTAAGGCGATGTCATCCTGTACGGTTTCCGGAGACGGCGAGAGAAAGGACTCTCCACCGGTTTCTATCTGAAAAGATTCGAACATATCTCTGATCTCCGGAAAATAGGTGAGATTCTCGGCAATAAGCTCTTCATTCTCTTCGACGAATGTTCGGAATTTCTCCCACTTTCCCGACCAGAGAAAGGTCTCGGCTAATGCCGGAAGAGTAGAGGGCTGGGTATTCTCCTGCTCTGTTACCCGGGTGTACATGCCCTCAGCAGTCTGAAATCTGGTCTCGAACTGATAGATCCTTCCCAGTACATGTCCCGCTAAAACCGGTTCTTCCCGGAAAATCGACTGCAGTTCTCTTACGAAAAAATCCCGTTCCCACCGCCAGTCGGTCCCTTCCGTTACCTGTTCGAAAGTGAGGGCTTCCTGTTCAGCCTGCTGCTGCAGCCCGTCTATACCCCCCATATCCGGACCGTAACTGCCCAATTTACTATTAATGACATCGAGTGCCGCTTGTTCAGTGGTTAAGAAACTCTGAAGGGCCTTCCCCGCTTCCAGGTATGCCTGTTCTGTTTCTTCCGTGGTTTCCGATCCATCTGATCCGTCTGAACCGGTATCTGCGGATGCGGCTTTTTCTTCCGCGCGCTGGAACTCCCGTAACGCTCTGGAGTAATTACTGACCAACCCGTCCAATTCCCTTGTTTTATCACGCACAGTCGAAGAGAACCGGTTAAAAAAGGTGTAATAGAGATGTCCCCGGTCGAGCAGCTCGAGTATGTCGGTATTTTCCGTCTCGAGATCCAGAATATGTCGATAGGCGTAATTGGCGAGAATGTTGAGATATTCCTGAATGGCCTTGTCCCGCCGGCCGTTCCAAAAATAGGTCTCCACGAGCATCCGACGCAGCTCTAAATTATTAGGGTTCTCCGTTACCCGCTGTTCGTATGAATCGATGACTTGTTCGCGTAAGCTCTGCTTCAGCTTATAGGTTTCTATGTACTGATTTAATCGGGGTGTTTCGACGAACGTTGAAGTGACGGTTGCCATTATCTCTTCCGCCTTTTCCGTCTGCCCCTGTCTAGTGTAGAGGTTTTCCAGCTCGAGGTAGAACCCGATGTGCTCCGGGAACAGGGCTGTCGCCCGTGTATACACATCAGCCGCCTTGTCAGGGTAACCGTTTACGATAAAAATCTCAGCAAGTTCCTCCATTGTGTCCGGGCTCTCCTCGGCTATACCATACGCTTCTTCGAAGTATCGGTCCGCCTGGGCCTCCTCCGCGTTCCAGAGATGGGTTATACCAAGATTGACGGTTAGGCTCAAATTTTCGGGATGCTGTTCGAGCCCCTGGGTGAAAAAGAAAATCGATTCCTGATAGTTGCCGGTCCAGGCCGAAATCTTCCCTGCCTCCGACCAGAGGTCGATCCGCTCGGGGACCCGCTCCAAAAGCTGTTTGTATATAGACAACCCCTGGGTTATGTCTCCGTTCCAGATTCTGTTCTTTGCGGTCAGGAGCGGATAATAGGTGTTCTCCGGATCGAGGAGCTGGGCCCGCTGGAGTAATTGTATAGCATTTCGGTGCTCTCCCAAGAGTGTATACAGGAGAGCAAGCTCCGTATATCGATCCATCTTCTCCGGCTCCTGAGCAATGGCCTGTTCATAGGTGGCAACAGTTTGAAAGGTAATATCCTGTGTAGTGGTTAGATCTTCCGGAAATACATCGGGAAGTGGAGTGCCGGGGTCGTCTACCACTTCTTCACGGACCAAAAAGAGGTTGTCCAGGTAAAAGAAGTACTTTCCGTCATATTTCCGTTTCTCCCGCACTTCGAACCGTACACGATGGATGCCGGCATCCAACTCCACCGTACCCACTTCATTCCAGTAATAAGCAGGCACGTACACTTCCCGTACATTGATGTTTTCTCGGTAAACAGGTGTCGGCTCGCCTTCGTCGATTGTGTAGGTAAAGGGGGAGGTGTAAGACGGAGAGAGGTCATCCTGGGGTCCGGGGGGTGTTCCTCCATACCAGAACCTGAATTTCCCAGGTTCTTCGATATAAAACACGTACTCCGCAAAAAAAGCGGAGCCGCTCTCCAAGGCGGTGGTCCGGTTGAGCTGGAGCGTCCTCGAGGCGGAAGTCCCGTAGTACAGGGTCGGTTCTGTAGTAAAATTAGTAGATACCGCATCTTCACCCTCGAGAAAAATAACGTTGCTGTTTTCTTCCGGGAATTGTGGTTCTACCCTCTCCTGCGCTATAATTGTATGAGGATACACTGTTGCAAAGAAAATGACGGCAGCTATAATAACAGAGTAAATATAATTTTTCATAGTATTATTATAGGACAAAATGGGCGTTAACACCAAGAAAAATATCATTGTAGAATCAGTTGCCCTGCCAATCGTACTCTTTGCTGTAAATATATTCCTTTTTCCGGAAGCTCCCGGCTTTTCCGCTCTCTACGGTATCCCTTATCTCACGGTAGCTCTCTTCTTTGCCGCCTACGGGGGGCTTCTGCCGGGGGCCCTTACCCTTGGGATTTCCGTTCTTCTGGTAGCTGTTCCAGCCCCGTTTCTGTTGAAGCTTCTCGACGGGTCATCTGTACAAGGCTACTGGAACAGTCTATTTGAAAAGACGATGGTCCCTCTAGCGGTTACTCTGCTGCTCGTCTACATATTTTCGATGCTTCACAAAGGGTATACGGATGCAAACCGGAGGCTTTTGGAGAAACTAAAATCCATGGGACAGACGAAACATCTTCTCTCCAACAAAGCAAAGGCACTCGAGCAGGTAAATAGTGAGCTCGAAGAACGGATATCCCGTCAGCAGGAATCGATCACAGCGCTGTACAACCAGATAAAAAAAATCGAAGCGGTAAATGTCACCTCCGTAATCGAAGTGCTTATCGAAACGGTTGTTATTTTTACAAAAGCAGAACGGCTCTCGGTCTGGCGTTACAGTACGAGTGATAATATGCTCAAACTTACCGCATCTGAAGGTTGGGAGCGGGATGAAGCGGCGATAACCGAACTTCCAGCCGAGGAGAGTATCGAGGGATGGGTGCTGAGGAACAATCAATTTTTTTCAATAAGAATGCTGCTGCAGTATGAAAACTTGAGAAAAATCGACAAGGGAAGAAATATACTCACTATCCCCGTCCATTTCAAAACCCAGATTTGGGGGATTCTCAATATCGAAAAGATGCCTTTTAATAAATACAACCTCTACACCGAACAGCTCCTCTTTATCATCGTAAGCCTTATCGAACCGTCATTGGAAAAGGCCATTGAATACGAATCGCTGATCCGGAAAGAAGAAATAGATACGGTAACCGGATTGCCGTTGTTCAGCTCCTTCTACCGAATGCTCGAAGAAGAACTGAAACGGACTTCGATGGAACAGGGTACATTGAGTGTCATCATTGTGGAATTGGCGAACTATCCTGAACTTGGCCGACAGTTTTCTCATGAAAAGACCCATCTGCTGCTCTCGTCGATCGCAAAAGCGGTACAGGATTCTACCCACAGTCAGGGTCAGGCGTTCCACTATAAAGAAGAAAACCAGCTCGCCTTTATTTTCTCGAACCTCGATTATGACGGTGCATCGCTTTTTTGTCTCGAAATCTTGGGAAAAATGAATGCCCCCGACTGGGTAATCGATTATACAAATGTCTCTTTGGAGGTAATTGTCGGATACTCCTCCTATTCCACAGATGAAACAGCGGAAGAGATTATCGATAAGGCGGAAAATCTACTTCGCATGCAGAAGGTGTAATGCGTTCGAAAGGCTATGACTATATAAGATACGCTAACCGCTATTTTCATCCCCCCACACCCAAGGCTGCGCTCAGGGCCATTGAACAGGGGCTGCTGCCCCCGGAAGCGTACATGTACTGGGCCTCTTCGGTAAAACCGCTCTATGAAGAACCGTTCGACACGTACGAAATTGACCGCATCCTTGCCCGTAAAGATAATGATCTCACTACCCTCCTTCTCATTATTTCTATTCTGCAGAAACTGATCGTATCGAAAGATTCGGAAACGGCCCTCTTTGCTGCGGAAAGCCTCAACCGGATCGAGATAAAATTCACGAGCAGGATCGAAGAGCTGAGAAACGGTATTGAAGAAAATCCCGGAGAGCTCTCGCATTATCGACTACTTGGAAAAACCTACTATGAGTTTTCCCAGATCAGCCGGGGCAGGGAAACGATACACAACTTCTACCTCAAAGAAGCGTTTGATCAGATGAAACAGCTGCTCTCCAAAACCGATACACCCTCAAAAGCGGACTATATTCTTCTCTCTAGAATACTGATAGAACTGAAGATCTACTCCCAATCGATAGAAACCATCAACAAGGCGCTTACGCTTTACAAAGATGATCCCGACTTGTGGCTTCTCTGGGCGGAAAGCGCGTTTTATCTCAATAAAATCGATTTGGTCATGCAGGTGTGCCGAAAATTGTCCCAAATGACTCTCTACCCGGAAACGAGAGCAGTCGTAGATTTTTGGAGCCGGAGAGTATGAACAGAAGGGTACGGGTCTGTCTGGTCTCGGAAGGTTCTTACCCCTTTATCACAGGAGGGGTCTCCGCCTGGATGCACGATCTTATCCGCGGCCTTCCGGAAATCGATTTCGTTCTCTACACCATTTCTCCCAAAGAAAACCAGGAAATCCACTACACACTCCCGGAAAATGTTGTTGAAAACAAAGACCTCGTCGTGTGGAAACGGTACGAATCTTCGAGAAAGCCCCGCAGCGTCCAGCAGGTAATGAAAACCGTGGAAAAGTTTCACCGGGGGATGTTTGCCGACGCACCGGACAATGCCAACGAGCTGCTGTCGATGCTTCCCGAAGAATACTTTCTCCACCGCGACGCCGTACAGAACGAAATCGGCTGGGACCTCATCGCCTTCGGGAATGAAACGAAAAACCCTCTCTACCCGTTCTCCGACTATTTCTGGGCCTGGGGGTCTGCCCACACCATGCTGTTTACCACTTTGGGGAGCACTCCGCCCGAGGCCGATATCTATCACTCGGTGTCGACCGGGTTTGCCGGGCTTGCCGCACTCGCCGCCAAAAACCGGCGGGGAAAACCGTTTCTGCTCACCGAGCATGGCCTCTATCATAAAGAACGGGAGATGGAAATTCGGAAGGCCCAATTCGTCCGCGGGTATCAGCGGGACATGTGGATGAAAATCTATAACAGTTTGAGTAAAATCTGTTACAGAAACGCGGACAAGATAACCGCGCTCTTCGAGGAGAACAGGCAGAAACAGATCGAGCTGGGCGCGCCGGAAGAGCGGGCGGTAGTTATCCCAAACGGAATAGACATCAGCCGGTTCTCGATCCAGCGGCAGGAAAAGCCGGGGTTCCACATCGGCCTGGTAGGGAGGGTGGTACCGATAAAGGATATCAAGACCTATATTGCCACTGCGAAGATCGTACTGGAGAAAGTAAAGGACGCCACCTTTTACTGTATTGGCCCTACCGATGAAGACCCCGGCTATTACGAAGATTGCAAACTTCTGGTAAAAAGCCTCAAGATAGAAGACCGCTTTATTTTCACGGGCAGGCAGAATGTGCTCGACTACTACTCATTTCTCAACGTGGCTCTCCTTACCAGTATCAGGGAAGCACAGCCGCTTGTTATTCTGGAAGCGTACGCGGCCGGTGTTCCGTTTGTGGCCACCCTGGTGGGAAATGTCGCGGAAATGCTCGACTATGATGAACGGTTCATAGCACCGCTGAAAGACTCCGATAAACTGGCGGAAGGGATCATTTATATCTATAATAATCCCGAGGAGATGAAACAGCTTATCGAATCCAACAAACGAAAGGTGCACAACTTTTATAATAAAGAAGATTTGATGAAAAAATATCTCGCTCTCTACGAAGAGATAAGCGGGACCTAGGCTCGCAGATGAGGTAGTAATGGCCGGAATCGGGTTCGAACTAAAAAAAGTAATTCAAAAAGGGAATATCGGCTCCTTTATAAAAGCCGCCTTCTCCGGCACCATGATTGTTGCCGGTCCCTGGATCATCTCGATCTTTACCATCATCATCATCAAGCGGATCACTTCAGCGGCGTTTTCTGAAGCGCCCCAGCTCTTTATTGCGGTCATCGTCTACACCTACGCCTTCTCGCTTATCATATTCGGCGGGTTCCACTACATCTATACCCGTATTCTGGCAGACCTGATGTTTATAAAGGAGAACAGAAAAGCTGCTTCTCTGCTCCTTCTTTTTTCTCTGGTCATAGGAGTTATTTCAGGCGGCGGAGCATACCTCTTTTTATCGTTCCTCGACGTCGAGATTGCCCATATTGTTCTGTTTAGAGTATCGGGAGCGGTCCTGTTCGCCGCTGTCAACATCATCTGGCTGTTGATGCTTTTTATATCGCTCGTTACCTGGTACGGAAGAATTCTTATCAGTTATGCCGTAGGAATGGGGATCGCAATTGGTGCTATGTTTTTTTTGGGGCAGACCCTTTTAACTGCAGGTGCCGTACTCGGTTTTGCTGTCGGCCATGTCGTCATTACCCTCCTTCTTTTTATCATAGCTTTTACCAATTTCCCCCCGCTCGGACTCACAGCAGGGAGCGAACTCATCATCCCCTACCTCAAGAAGTACAAATCCCTGTTTCTTACCGGTTATTTCTACTATTTCGGGTTGTGGGTGGACAAGATCATTTTCTGGCTTTTTTTCGGCGACCGGATTGCAGGAACGATGCTCACATTATACGAACCGTATGACATAGCAATTTATCTCTGCACCCTTACCATGATTCCGGGGCTGGTCTACTTTACCATATTCTCCGAGCCGACGTTCTACATTTACGTAAAGAAATTTCTGCTCGCCCTCACGACCTCAAAACTTCGTACCATCCGGCAGAGGAAATACCTGATGTTCAAAGAGATGAAACAGAGCCTGAGAGACCAGAGCTCATTTCAGGCGGTCATTACTATTAGCTGTATCATTCTCGTCCCACTCATTATTCGTCTGTTCCCCACGATTCTAAGTGTACCTGTTATGCTCATCACACTAGCAGGTGTGTTTTTCCATCTGCTGTTTTTGACTTCGATCAACCTCCATTTTTATCTCGAGTTCTACCGGTATACATTCTACGCCGCACTTATCTTTTTCGTTTTGAATGCGGGAATAGCACTCGCCATTTCTCTCTTTGGTCTAACCTACTTAGCAGGTGCTAACTATCTTATTTCCACCACTACAGCCGGCATATTTTCGCTCGGGCTGCTCTATCGGGAAGGTAAGAGAGTAGACCGTTATATTTTAGCCGGTGTACGGATTATGTAAGTAAAGTTGACTAATTTGATAGCTTTAACTACAGTGCAAATTAGGAAAGGAAAAAGCACGATGAAACATACGCACATCAACAGTCCTCTGTTTTTTTTCTTCGGAATAGTGACGATCTTTTTCTCCGTACCGGGAATCGCGGAAACGGACCCGGTTTATACGAAAACGGTCCTCGGATTGTACAACTCCGAACACGGCCAGACGGAAACCGAAAACGAGATCAACTTTCATCTTTCAAAACATCTGAGCGCATTAGGGCTCGAGGTGGAGTTCTACGATATACATCGGGGAATACCGGAGGATATAGAAGATTATCGAGCAGTTATCTCCTGGTACCGCGGGGGGTCGATGAGAAAGCCCTATGAATACATCGATTTCATCAGGAAGGTAATAGAGTCCGGGCGGAAGTTCGTTGTGCTCGGATCTTTAGGGGCGTATGGAGACAGCGAAACGGGCGAATGGCTCCCGAAAGTGGAAATAAACCGGGCCATCAGCCTTTTGGGCCTGCGGTATGAGTACGAATGGACCGATAACCCCGATATCCTCTCCATCGCCTCCATCGACCGTAAGATGTGTGAATACCAGGCCGCGCAGGATGTGAGCGTATCGCGATTTTACTATCGCTTTGTACCCTCAGACAGAGACCTGAACGTCTATCTCTCCCTCGAGAGAAAGGACAGAAATTACGGGCCGTCCCCGGTAATCGTAACCAACTCCAACGGCGGATTTGCCTTAGGAAGCTATATCTATCATATTAAAGATTCAAAACTAACGATGCTGCTCGACCTCGAAGCGTTTATCTCCGCCGCCCTCTTTCCGCAAACAGCTCATGAGCGCATCGCCCTCATCGTGGATTCATCCAAACCGATTACTGCAAAAGTACTCTACAATACCGAAATTATTTTAGAGAGGGCGAAGCTGGAATACGAAGTGATTTATCAGGATGACCTTCCCGGAATGTTCCCCGGGGACCTCAACCGTTTTACCTCGATAGGGCTCATCCTCAGAAATGATACAGGTATCGGCCCCGGTTTCTTCAAACCGTTTTTAGAACATGGAGGAGGGATCGTCTCTCTGTTAGGCGGAAATTTTAAAGAGCTAGGAGATGTTCTTCCTCTTTCCCCGGAAAATGCGCGCTATGCTGTTGCACGTGGTTACAGATTCTCCCCGGATTTTCTATTCGGAGAAAATTTGACCATCACGGATGAGCAAATTCCGTGGGACGCTTCCCAGTCCAGACCTTCTCGAAACAGTAACATTCTGGCCACCGACGCCACGGGTGATATTCCCCTTCTCTGGAGCAGCTCTGCCGATAAGGGGCGCATCCTGGTGTGGAACTGGAACGGATTTCAGGAAAAAGTATACAGGGGCTTTCTTCTCGAATCGTTTCTCCATATCAGGCCGGCCGCGGCTGCCGGTTCACCCGGTGCTGCTACCATGTTTATAGACGACTGGCCCATTCCCATGTACAACACGGTCAAGGAACCCCTCACCGTCACTGATACCGAGTTCTATACGAAAACATGGTGGCCCGAACTGAAATCATTCTTCGATAGATACGGTATTCCCCACAGTTCCTACATCATTTTCGAGTACAATATGAATAACACCCCTCCGTTTACAATTGAAGAGTTTTTCATAGGGGAAGGACAGCCATCGACGAAGGTCGGCAGAGAGATAATAGAATCGGAACACGAACTGGCCCTTCACGGGTACAATCACGCTTCCCTCATTCTCGATGAAAGCAGACCGGGAGTCGGATATTGGCCGGACATCGAGACGATGAAAGAGGGGCTGCGGGCCGCAAAGGAAGAGTGGATCAGATTGTTCGGCGCCCATACACTTCCGAAATCCTACGTGGCGCCGAATAACTATATTTCTCCCGAAGGTATCGACGCCGTTTATGATGTGTTCCCGTCGATCAATGTAATCGGGACGATGAATATCGGAGGAGGGAACCAAACGGACAGCGAGTTCGGAAAAGACCCCGACCGGCCGGGGTTGTATTACCTTCCCCGGGTCTCGTACGGATATTTTCTAAACGATTTTCTCGAACTTTCAATCTCTTCAGCAATTACAGGATATGGGGTCTGGACCCATTTTATCCATGCTGATGATATCTACGATCCGTATCGGTCCGGAGGAATGAGCTGGGATGAGCTGTTACAGGAGTTTCACAAAACGGTCCGGTTTGTCCGCCGGCACTATCCCTGGCTCGAATACGTAACCGTTGAGAAAGCCGGCAAAATTATGAAAGAGTACGACGAAATGCAGGCCGAGTTCAGATGGAACTCCGAAACGAAAACGCTTACCGTTGCTTCCGGGCCCGGTTTCCGTTTCCGGGTCCGGCGAAATATCGACGGGAAGAACGGGAAGCAGGCTTCAGTCGAGGGCGGTAAGGTCCTCTACCGGTATCAAAACACCCCTTATATCATAGTCGAATCTACTGAAGGGGAATGTACTCTCACTTTTTAAACTCTCACTTTTTAGGAAGCACATCTGGAGGATGGTCGAGGAGCCGGTCTTCGTCGGCGGCGAATCCAATAATCGGAACAGAGGCCTCTTCTAAAAGGGCAGTATACTCCCTTCGTTTCCGGGGAGGGATATACTCGATGTTTAGTATCGGAATGTCCGCCCGGTGGACCAACTCGAGGAGGTTCATCCTGTTTTCCCGTACTGCCGGCGTTGTATTATAAAAAAGACTCTCTACAGCCGCATAGGAAAGCGAGGAAAGCAGGGTATCAGCCCGGTCCGGAGAGCTCTCGGAAAGAACTGCAAGCCCGTTTTGAATACAGACTGCGAAATCATCCTCTTTCCGTGACTGCCCGTATTCCGCTATCTGAAGAATGAGGGAGGCCATTCGGTCAGCGTACAGGCGCATCGCATCGGCGCTACCCTCCCGTTCTCCCCAGTAGTAATAGGAATCTATGAGGTCGAGGTACACGCCGTCAAATCCCGCTTGTATAATTCTATCTAGATACGGTCTGAGCACGGTCTTCCACCACCGGCTGTCCCAGTACCGTACCTTATAATTACCGGGCCATTCTGGGTTTTCGGGACCGATAAATGAAGGGTTCCCGGTCTCCCAGGCTTTCTGCCAGTAGAACCGGTACTCTTCCGCTTCTCCGATCGAGAAGTACGCAAGCACGATTTTTCCCTCATCTTGCAAGGTTTTTATTTCTGCAGCAGAAAACACACCACTGCTGCTTCCGTCCCTCGAATAATCGATTACAACGAGATCAAACGGAGTACCTTTCAGTTCTTCGATCCGTATGTTCTGCAGCCAGTAAGCCCATGAATCCACGTTACCCGGCCCTTCCGTCTGCGAAGAGGTAGCGTCCTTCGACCGATTTTCCCCCGAGGTATCCGAGAATACCGCACAAGACCCGAGACCAAAACCCAATAAAGCGGTGAGAATAGTAGAAAAAAATGTGTTTTTTAGCCCCATACGAGTTAAAATAGTACATTTTCTTTGAAAAGAAAAGGAGACGGTACCGCTGTGTGTCCTGCTCTGTAGTCCATCGCGCGGCCCGTCTCCAAGCTAAAAGAAAATAGCTTATTGTATGTCCTGTGGAGATTCGGTGAAAATATCAGCCGAAAATCCATCTTATTAAACTCTCACATGATCTACGGGTAGATCCCCAATTCATGGTAGAGCGTTTCCAGC